>NZ_RJNK01000004.1:0-116047 GCF_003942585.1 Streptococcus oralis
AGTTTTCAAAGGTCTTTGTCACTCAATCTCTCTCAAGCGACAACTATATTAGTATATCACAGCTGCTGATCTATGTCAACACTTTTTTGAAACTTTTTTTACTTTTTTCGTCCCTGCGATACACCCATAGTCCGTACGGGATTCGAACCCGTGTTACCGCCGTGAAAAGGCGGTGTCTTAACCCCTTGACCAACGGACCTGGAGTTTTTCAACTCTTTCTATTATACCTACTTTTTTTCCTTTGTCAAGAACTTTTTTAATCTCCTATACAAATTTTTCTATGATAATAGAAAAGAGCCAGTTTAACTGACTCTCTCTATTTTGTTTGCCAATTAGTCGCACGTTCCTCTCCCCACCAGTACGGGATCAATTCGGCAACTTTGATTGTTTTTCTTGTTTTGTAGTCCATCATGAACTCTGCTTCTTTATTTTCAGCATTCAATTCTAAGAGAAATTCTCTGCATGCGCCACAGGGCATACCTGATCCTTCGCCGTAGGGAGGTTTATCTCGAAAGGCGAGGATTTTCTTAACTTTAGTTTGTCCCGAAAATTGATACATATTGAAGAGAGCCGCTCGTTCTGCACAGAGATGAAAAACACCACAAGTGCCCTCCATACAAAATCCTGTGAATATCTGACCATCTTCTGCTTCTACCGCAGCAACAACATGGTTAGCATAAACAAAGTCAGAAACTTCATGAGGATTGTATAAGGTTCGTGCTTCTTCGTACATCTTTTCCCATGTATCCATCGGAAGTCCTTTCTATTTAGAAATCTCTTTGAGCATGTTCTCGATATGCTGGATAGATTTCTCACGACCTAATAGGTAAATGGTATCTGGCAACTCTGGTCCATGCATTTCACCTGATACAGCAATACGAATAGGCATGAAGAGATTTTTCCCTTTGATACCTGTTTCTTTTTGGACTGCTTTGATTTGTGGGAAGATGTTTTCTGTCACAAATTCATCGTCTGTCATAGCTTCCAGTTTTGCTTTGAAGGCTTCTAAAACAACCGGAACGGTTTCTCCTGCCATGACCTCGCGCTCAGCGTCTGTCAACTCTGGGAAGTCTGAGAAGAAAAGGTCTGTCAATGGGACGATTTCATCCACTGACTTCATTTGTGGTTTGTAAAGTTCAACCATTTTTTCAGCCTTGTCAGTCAAGCGTCCTGCTTCTTCTAGATAAGGTTTAGCCATTTCAAAGATAGTAGCAAGATCGGCTCTCTTGATGTAGTCGTTGCTCATCCAGTCTAGTTTCTTCTGATCGAAGGCTGCTGGTGACTTGCTGAGACGATTTTCATCAAAGAGCTTGATGAGTTCTTCGCGAGAGAAGATTTCGTCTTCACCACCAGGATTCCAACCGAGTAGGGCGATAAAGTTAAAGACCGCTTCTGGAAGGTACCCTTTCTTACGGTAGTCTTCGATAAACTGAAGGGTGTTGGTGTCGCGTTTAGACAATTTTTTACCCGTTTCAGAGTTGATGATCAAAGTCATGTGACCGAACTCTGGAGCTTCCCAACCAAGAGCCTCATAAACCATAAGCTGTTTGGGTGTGTTGGCGATGTGGTCATCTCCACGGATAACATGAGAAATCTGCATATCGTGATCATCGATGACAACGGCAAAGTTGTAAGTTGGGTAACCATCTTTCTTTTGAATTACCCAGTCGCCACCAATATTGCTACCTTCAAACTCGATATCACCTTTGACCATATCATGCCATTTATAGATACCTGACTCATTAACCGCCAAGCGAACAGTTGGGATGATCCCAGCTGCTTCACGTTCTGCGATGTAAGCCGCTTTTTCTTCTTGGCTCATGCCGAGATATTCATTGATGTAACGAGGTGTTTCACCAGCTGCTTCCTGACGTTCGCGTTCAGCTGCCAACTCTTCTTCTGTAACATAAGATTTGTAGGCTTTTCCTTCGGCTAGCAATTGGTCGATATATTTTTGATAGAGTTCCAAACGCTCAGACTGGCGGTAGTTTTCATGAGTTTCTGGGCTTTCATCCCAATCCATGCCTAACCAACGAAGGTTTTCAAGCTGTGAACGTTCTCCGTCCTCGACATGGCGCTTACGGTCAGTATCTTCGATACGGATGATAAAAGTTCCACCATGATGGCGTGCGTAAAGGTAGTTAAACAATGCTGTACGGGCATTTCCGATGTGTAGTAGTCCTGTTGGACTTGGTGCGTAGCGTACGCGGATATCTTTTGACATAGTTTCTCCTATAAAGTCTCTAGGCGTCTGCCTTTTTGCTTTCTATATTATATCACAAGTCTCGCTTGAGTCCAATGTCTATGAATAAAGAGAGTAAAAAGAGTGGTCAAGCCACTCTTTTCTTCTATTATAGACGTGCGTTAAGCTCTTTACTCAATTCTTCAAATCCTGGTTTTCCAAGAAGGGCAAACATGTTACGTTTGTAGGCTTCAACACCTGGTTGGTCAAATGGGTTGATGGCATTCAAGTAACCTGAAAGGGCAATTGCCAATTCGAAGAAGTAGATAGTGTATCCAAGAGTGAAAGCATCTTGCTCTGGAAGAGTTACGTACATGTTTGGCACGTCACCGTCAGTGTGGGCAAGAAGAACACCGTCAGTTGCTTTTTTGTTTACAAAATCAACGTCTTTTCCTTGAAGGTAACCAAGTCCATCAAGGTCTTCTTCCAAACTAGGAATGATCACGTTCTTACGTGGTTTGTCAACACGGACAACTGTTTCAAACATGATACGAGTTCCTTCTTGGATAAATTGACCAAGTGAGTGCAAGTCAGTTGAGAAGTTAGCTGAAGTTGGGTAAATACCTTTTTGGTCTTTCCCTTCTGACTCACCAGCCAATTGTTTCCACCATTCTGAGAAGTATTGAAGTGATGGCTCGTAGTTTACCAAGATTTCAGTAGCGTAGCCTTTACGGTAAAGGATGTTACGAACTGCTGCATATTGGTAAGCTTCATTTTCAGCAATCTTATCTGAAGTGTAGTCTTTACGAGCTGCGTTGGCACCTTCCATAAGGGCTTTGATATCAGCTCCTGACGCTGCGATTGGAAGCAAACCAACTGCTGTCAATACTGAGAAACGTCCACCGATGTCGTCTGGAACTACAAATGTTTCCCAACCATTAGCATCTGCTTCAACCTTAACAGCACCTTTTTGGCGGTCAGTTGTAGCATAGATACGTTTGTTGGCTTCTTCTTGCCCGTATTTCTTAACCAAGAGTTCTTTAAAGACACGGAAAGCAATCGCTGGTTCAGTTGTTGTCCCTGATTTAGAAATCACGTTTACTGAGAAGTCTTTGTCAGCTACGTACTCTACCAAGTCAGCAAGGTAAGTAGATGAGATTGAGTTTCCAGCGTAAAGGATTTGTGGGGCTTTGCGTTCTTCTTTTGTTTGCAAGTTAGCAAAGTGGTGGTTCAAGAAGTCGATGGCTGCTTTGGCACCAAGGTAAGATCCACCGATACCGATTACAACCAAGACATCGCTATCTGACTTGATTTGCTCAGCAGCTTTCAAGATGCGGTCGAATTCTTCGCGGTCATAATTTTCAGGAAGGTCCAACCAACCCAAAAAGTCGCTACCCGCACCAGTTCCTTTACGAATCAATTCGTCTGCAGCTGTTACTTGTGCTTGCATGTACTCCACTTCATGTGGGGCAACAAATTTGTCTAAAACTTTTGAATAATCAAATTTAATATGTGACATGATAATCCTCCAATATTTCTTCTTTTCTATCATAACGCTTACCTTTGATTTTTTCAAGCTTTTTTATTGAATTTGCCCAATTTTTATCATAATTCAAACGTTTGCGTAAAAATGCTAAAATATAAAAAATCTGAAAGGACGAATAAAAACGGCTAGAGACTCTAACCGTTACAATTCATTTAATAAATACTCAAACAGTTCTAAATTGCCGTCTTCTTCATTGATCAGGAACTCTGGATGCCACTGCAAACCAATGATACGATGCTCGTCGATAGACTCAATCGCTTCGATGGTCTGGTCTCTTGGATCAATAGCTGTCACACGGAAATTAGGTGCCAAATCTTTAATACTTTGTCGATGGACTGAGTTGACCTGACTTTCTCTGCCAAACAACTTGGCCACCACGCTTCCTTCTACTGTCTCAATAGAATGAGATGTTCCAAAAGGCAAACCTTGCCAGTGACCTTCAATTTCTTGGTGGAGAGTGCCGCCAAAAGCAACATTGACCAGCTGGACCCCACGGCAGATTGCCAAAATGGGCTTGTCCTGACGAAGGGCTTCTTTCAAGAGGGCTAATTCAAACTCATCTCGCACTAGGTTGTAATCATCGCTCTCAATGGTTTTTTTCTCTCCATAAAACTGGGGATGGACATTTTGCCCACCTGTCAAGATGAGTTTGTCAATCATTTCTACATAATCGCGCACAATGGACTCATCTCCTACAGGAATCACTAAAGGGAGACCTCCGACTTGACGAATGCTCTCTGCAAATTTACAGGATACAGATGAGTGAATGTTTTTCCCTTCTGCATCTACAGGACATAGATTTGCAGCAACTCCTACAACCGTTCTAGCCATGATGTGTCTCCTTTCGATTTTCTTGCGACAGTCTTATCTTATCACTCCAACCCTTTTCTGTCTAATATGTTTTTTTAAAGACTGTGATAAGTATTTTTTATGGATAAGAAAAAGCTGCCCAACGAGGACAACTTCTTTTTTATTCGAAGACAAATTGATTGTGATACAGTTCTGAGTAGAAACCGCCAAGTTTGAGCAACTCGTGATGATTTCCACGCTCAATGACCTCTCCATCTTTGAGGACAATAATCTGATCAGCATTGAGGATGGTTTTGAGACGATGGGCAATGACAAAACTGGTTCGACCTGCTACTACTGCCTCCATGGCATGTTGAATCTTACTTTCTGTTACGGTATCGACATTGGAAGTCGCTTCATCTAAGATTAAGACTTGAGGATCAGTCATCAAGGTTCGCGCAATGGAAATCAATTGTTTCTGCCCAGTCGAGAAGATATTTTGCTCATCATCAATAAGGGTATCATACTTATCAGGCAAGCTTTCGATGTAGTCATGAATATGAGTTGCCTTGGCAGCTGCTTCGACCATTTCCTGACTGGCATCTGGCACACCAAAGCGGATATTGTCCCGAATCGTTCCACTAAACAAGACCGAATCCTGCAAGACAATCCCGACCTTGCTCCGCAGGCTGTCCAAGTCGTAGCCACGAATGTCTTTGCCATCAAAGGAAATGCTACCTGCATCCACATCGTAGAAACGATTGATGAGGTTCATGATGGTCGTTTTCCCTGAACCAGTCGGACCTACAACTGCTATCATCTGCCCCTTAGGAGCTGAAATGCTAACATCTTTTAAAATCGGCTTGTCTGGCACATAAGAGAAATCAATGTGACTGATTTCAACGCCTTCTCGCAATTCCGTAAAGGCAGGGGCATTTTGCGGGCGAATCTCTTCTTCTGCATCGAACATTTCTTGGATACGATCCGCTCCAGTAAAGGCCAACTGAAGACTTCCCCAACTCGCAGCCACCTGGATAATCGGCTGGTAGTACTGCTGAGAAAATTGGGTAAACATGACGATCAAACCTAGGGCTGTCGTTGTTTCGATACTTGGATCGTTCAGCAAGACAGCCGAACCTGCAAAAATGACGATAGCCGTATTGACCAAACTCATCCCATTCATAACTGGAAAGAGGATACCTGAGAACATTCTTCCTTTAAAGGTCGCCTTGCGCACGCGCTCATTTCGCTCCACAAAGCCTGCTACTATGTCGTTTTGAATTCCTTGTACGATAACAGCTTTCTGCCCTGAAATACTTTCGTCCATGTAGGCGTTGAGTTTCCCAACCTCTTTTTGCTGGAGATTGGTGTACTTGCGGGCCATTTTCACGATGAAGACCAGCATGAGAAAGGCCACTGGAGTGCTGGCTACTGTTATCAGGGCTAGCGTCACATTTCTTGAAAACATGACAAAAATCAAACCGACGTAAAGAGCAATATTGCTCATAACCTGAACTAGGCTTTCATTGAAGGCTTGAAGGATATTATCCAAATCACTAGTGAAGCGAGAAAGGATGTCACCATCCTGATGGCGATCAAAGAAAGAAACCGTCAAACGGGAAAGTTTGCCAAAAAGGCCCTTACGCATTTCATTTGTTGACTCGGCAATCACACGGGTCATCAAGGCCATGTAAATCAAACTGGACACTACCAAAACCAGCACAACCAGAGCTAGATTCAGCATCAGAGCTGACAAACTCTGCCAGGCTAGTTCGGAAGTCCCATTTTGATAAGCTAGAACCAGATTAGCGAGCTCCGTCACTGCTTGACCTGAAAAAACTGGAAAGAGGGCTTGGGCAATCGTCGCAATCGCAACCATCAGAATCACAATGACAAAGGAAAGCTTATAAACTTTAAAATAATTCCAGAAAAATCGAACGGTTTTCATTTTATTCCTCCCTTCCCTTTTGTGTTTCGTAGATTTCGCGGTAGACGGCATTGTTAGCTACCAAGTCTGCATGCCTTCCTTCTCCAATCAAGCGCCCTTGGTCCAAGACCAAAATCTTGTCTGCATGGACGACTGAGCTGATTTTTTGAGCGATGATAATGGTTGTTGTCCCTTTCAGGTCTTTGTTCAAAGCTTCCTGCACGAGTCTTTCTGACTTAGCATCCAAGGCCGAAGTCGAATCGTCAAAAATCAGGATACGAGGATTGCTGACAATCCCTCGGGCAATCGACATCCTTTGCTTTTGTCCACCAGAAAAGTTGGTACCACGTTCTTCGACCTGACTTTCAAATTTGTTTTCCATGCGTCCGATAAATTCGCTGGCTTGGGCGATTCGTGCTGCACGTTCCAGTTCGGACACGCTGGCATTGCCTTTTCCTTGACGGAGATTATCTGCAATAGTCCCACTAAAGAGAATAGCACGTTGCAAGACGATGGAAACTGTTTTACGCAAGGTTCCCTCGCTGACGTCTCGAATATCCTTGCCACCAATCTTGATAGATCCCTCCTGTGGATCAAAAAGTCGCGGAATTAACTGGGCAAGGGTAGACTTACCTGCCCCAGTCGCTCCAACCACACCGACCATCTGACCTGGCGCAATTTCAAAACTTACATTCTTAAGCATGGGCTCTTCATCAGTAGGATAAGTGAAGGTCACATTTTCAAAAGAGAGACTTCCTTCTAGATCCTCATCTGGAAGATCCTTAAAAGTCATCGCTGGCTCGGTATCTAGAACCTCACGGATACGCATCATCGAAATCATAGCCCTACTGACAGAATTCCCTAAAAATCCAACCATGACGATTGTAAAGATAATCTGACTGAGATAGTTAACAAAGGAAGCAATAGAACCAACGACTGACGGATCCGACTGAGCCATTCCCGCAACCAACCAGATGGAGAGGAAAACCGCTCCGTACCCAATGAGCATCATAAAAGGTTCCACTACTGAAAAGGCATAGCCAATATAAATATTTTGTCCCAGAAGCTCATCTGAGACCTCAGTAAACTTGTCAAATTGCTCTTTTTCCTGCACAAAGGATTTGACCACACGCACACCACGTAGATTTTCCTTGGCGATGGCATTAATTCGTTCAAGAAGGGTTTGAAACTTGGCAAAGCGTGGCCCCATCATCCCCATCATGATACCTGTAAGCGCAAAAATCAGCACTACCATAAGGACAATTACCCACCAAAGCGAAGGCAGGGTGTGAACCGCTAAGATAAAGGAACCGATAAAAAGCAAAGGAAGACGGAAAAGGATTTGGAAAACCATCATCACCATGTTCTGAATTTGGTTGATATCATTGGTCATGCGGACAACCAGATTCCCAGCATTAAATCGCTCAATGTTGGCATAAGAAAAGGTTTGGATCTTACGAAAAGCATCTTCCCGAAGATCCGAAGATACTCCCTGAGCGATATAAGCTGCAAGAATAACATTGACACCACCTGCAACCAGACCCACGAGGGCTACTCCTATCAACCATGCCCCAATACTATAAATAGCCTCATGTCGGCCAGCCAGTAGAGCATCTAAAACCTCCTGCAAATAGCGAGGTTGCAAGAGTGAGCTCGCAACCATCAAGCCTGTCATCACAAAGGATGCCAAGGCTTGCCATTTATAGGCTTTAATTTTTTCAATCAGCATACTTCCTCCTAATTAGATAGACAAAAGGGAGTGACGAAATTCGCCAGCTCCTCTCATTCTTTCATGTTGATGCTATTCTAGCAAAAAAGAGGAATCTTGTCAAAGGCGTTTTCTTATTATAAATTAGTGCGCTTTCACTCGCAAGTAATGCATGAAAAGGCTTTTTATGGTAAAATGAAAAGAAGAACTCTTAAAAGGAGGAGAAGATGAAGAAACAAACCATCGCTGTCTTGGGTCCTGGTTCTTGGGGAACTGCCCTTTCGCAGGTCCTAAACGACAATGGACACGAGGTTCGGATTTGGGGAAATATTCCTGACCAAATCGATGAAATCAATAGCCAACATACAAACAAACGCTACTTTAAAGACATCCTACTCGACGAAAACATCAAGGCATACCATGACTTGGAAGAAACACTAAAGGATGTGGATGCTGTTTTATTTGTAGTCCCAACAAAAGTAACGAGACTGGTTGCCCAACAAGTAGCAAAGGTACTCAATCACAAGGTTGTCATCATGCATGCCTCCAAAGGCTTGGAACCAGATAGCCATAAACGCCTCTCAACTATTCTGGAAGAGGAAATTCCAGCTGACCTCCGTAGTGACATCGTCGTTGTTTCAGGACCTAGCCACGCTGAGGAAACGATTGTACGGGATATTACCTTGATCACTGCAGCCTCTAAAGATCTTGAAACTGCCCAGTACGTTCAAAATCTCTTTAGTAATCACTACTTCCGCCTCTATACCAATACAGATGTTATCGGGGTTGAAACCGCTGGTGCTCTTAAAAATATCATTGCAGTTGGTGCAGGAGCATTGCATGGTCTAGGATTTGGCGACAATGCCAAGGCAGCCATCATCGCCCGTGGCTTGGCAGAAATCACCCGTCTAGGTGTCGCTCTTGGAGCTAATCCTCTGACTTATAGCGGTCTTTCTGGAGTTGGTGATTTGATCGTAACGGGGACATCTGTCCACTCTCGTAACTGGAGGGCAGGTGACGCTCTCGGTCGTGGAGAATCCCTCGCAGACATCGAAGCCAACATGGGCATGGTCATTGAAGGAATTTCAACGACTCGAGCAGCTTACGAACTGGCTCAGGAATTGGGTGTCTACATGCCAATCACACAAGCCATTTATCGAGTTATCTATGAAGGTGTCAATATCAAAGAAGCAATCAATGACATCATGAACAATGAATTTAAAGCAGAAAACGAATGGTCTTAGACCCTTATGGAAAGGAACATTATGAAACAAAAAGTCAGAAAAGCAGTCATCCCCGCAGCTGGATTGGGAACTCGTTTCCTCCCTGCAACCAAGGCCTTGGCCAAGGAAATGTTGCCAATCGTAGATAAACCAACCATCCAATTTATCGTTGAAGAAGCTCTCAAGTCTGGAATCGAAGATATCTTGGTTGTTACAGGTAAGTCAAAACGTTCTATCGAGGACCACTTCGACTCAAACTTCGAATTGGAATACAACCTCAAAGAAAAAGGGAAAACAGATCTTTTAAAGCTAGTTGATGAAACAACTGGCATGCGCCTGCATTTTATCCGCCAAACTCATCCACGTGGTCTCGGAGATGCTGTTTTGCAAGCCAAGGCTTTCGTCGGAAATGAACCTTTTGTCGTGATGCTTGGGGATGACTTGATGGATATCACTAATGAAAAGGCTGTTCCGCTCACCAAACAACTCATGGATGACTATGAACGTACCCACGCGTCTACTATCGCTGTCATGCCTGTCCCTCACGATGAAGTATCTGCCTATGGGGTTATTGCTCCGCAAGGCGAAGGGAAAAACGGCCTTTACAGTGTTGAAACCTTTGTTGAAAAACCTGCTCCAGAGGACGCTCCTAGCGACCTTGCTATTATTGGACGCTACCTCCTCACGCCTGAAATTTTCCAAATCCTTGAGAACCAAGCTCCAGGTGCAGGAAATGAAATTCAATTGACAGATGCGATCGACACCCTCAATAAAACACAACGTGTATTTGCTCGTGAGTTCAAGGGTTCCCGCTACGATGTCGGAGATAAGTTTGGCTTTATGAAAACGTCCATCGACTACGCTCTGAGACACCCACAAGTCAAAGACGACTTGAAAGACTACCTCATCCAACTCGGAAAAGAGTTAGCTGGAGAGAAATTAAAAAAATAATCTATAACAAAAGAAGAACTAGGATGGTTGACTATCCTAGTTCTTCTTTTATTTGCACTCATCTCATCCCTGTACTTTGCCTATCATCGAAGAAAAGAATCGATAGGTCGAGTAGTTCCCACACTTGTCTCTAATTATTTGCCAAATTTTGTGAAAGCACTATACTTCTGTTTGTTTTTTTATAGAAATAGGAGTATACTAAGTTAGTATAATAAAATAAAAAAAACACCGAATCGGTGCTCACTTTTTCAAGTTGTGTACGGACAAAGCCTTATTTTAACTCGCTGTGTTGTTTCGAATGGTTCAAATTCACATAAAAAGCTACTCGTTTTTTGAGTAGCTTTTTATGTATTTCAAACTTACACATAGCTCATTCCCTTATAGAAAAGGAAAATGGCAAGTGCGATAAAAAGTACGGTTGCTCCGATTCGCTGGCTGGTACTAAACATCCTTTTTTCCCATTTGACTGGAAAGATGACTGCTAGAAAGGCACCGCCTACTGCACCACCAATATGCCCAGCTAGGCTGATTCCTGGAATCAGAACACTTCCAATGATATTTATCACGAAAAGTGTCAGGTAGGATTGCCCCAACTTCTGGATATAGGGGCTGCGAGTTGCGTAACGCAAAACGATAATCGCAGCAAATAATCCATAGAGAGAAGTGGAGGCACCTGCTGCTAGGACTTTCGGTGTGAAAGCAAAAACAAAGAGATTGCCCATCATTCCCGATAAGAGATAGAGAAAAAAGAACTGCCTGGAGCCGAAAATCTCCTCCACCTGTCGTCCAAGAAAGTAGAGTGAAATCATATTGACAATGAAATGCTCCCAACCGATATGTACAAATATAGCCGAAAAAAGACGCCAAATCTGCTCGGGGAACAGGCGAATGATCGGTCCATACATAGCTCCAAACTGAAAAAGAGTTTTTGCCTGATCAAAGTTGATACCCGTAGTAATCAGCATCAGTAGAAATACAAAGCCAGTCACTAGGAGGAAAAAACTAGTCACAGGGTAACGTTTATCAAAGATTTCCTTCATAAATTAGCACCTCCTGAACGGCAATATCATGGTCTTCCGAGTTGAAATCCTGAATTTGACAAGGATAGATTGTACTCATGGTCTGCCCAGCAAAATTCTCCAGATAGCGGTCATAATAACCTCCACCATAGCCAATCCGATAGCCCTCTCTTGTAAAAGCCAAGCCCGGAACATGAATTAAATCAATCTGAGACGGTTCCACCACCTCCAAGTCTCCTTGCGGTTCCAGTAAACCAAAGGAAGTTTTTACCAGTTGCTGCGGATGATAAACCACAAAGTCCATGCGCCCCTTGGGATAGGTTTTGGGTATCAGAACCTTTTTGCCGTCCTTCAGCGCCTGGTCGATTAGTTCCTGCGTTTGAAATTCATGAGGGAAAGAGAGATAGGTTGCGATGGTCTTGGCTTCTTGGTAAAAGGGGTGATTCAAAAATCGTTCTGTTAAAACTCGATCCATAGCAATTTTTTGCTTCTGAGGAACAGCCTTCATTTCTTGCAAGACTTGCTTGCGTAGTTCTGCTTTCATAGACAACACCTCTACTCCGCCGCCTTCTTTTTCAGGAAACTAGATACTGCTTCCACCCCAATAGCTAAGGCCTCTTCTTTAGGACTCATCTGAGGATGATGAAGGGCGTAGGTACTATTGATACCTAGCCAGAACATAACGCCATCTACCTTCGAAAGGAGATAACCAAAGTCCTCACCTGTCATAGCAGGCTCGATATCAATCAACTCAATTCCGTCTTTTTCTTCAAAGAAGTCCATCAGTTCACGCGCCAAGGCTGGGTTATTCTCAACAGGTAGGTAGCCTCCTTGCTTGAGTTCTACTTCGACTTCCATATCAAAGGCTGCTGCAACCCCTTCTGCAACTGTCTTAACTCTTTTTTGTACCAAGAGGCTCATGTCCTGAGTCAAGGCGCGAATGGTTCCGTGTAAAAATGCTGTATCTGTAATGACATTGTTGGTTGTTCCAGCTTGAAAAACACCAAAGGTCACCACTGCTCCCTCGATTGGGTTGACATTGCGGCTGACAACCGACTGCACCTGGGTCACAAAGTAACTAGCAGCCACCAAGGCATCATTGGCCTCATGCGGGAAGGCTGCGTGCCCCCCTTTCCCTTTGAAACGAATCTTCACCTCACAAGTCCCTGCAAAGAGCGTATGGGTATTGGTAGCAATCTGTCCAACCTTTAGATCCGGACGAACATGGAGACCATAAAACTGGTCTGGCAACCAATCTCCAAAAGCACCATCCTCATACATGAGCATACCACCAGCTTCATTTTCTTCAGCAGGCTGAAATAAAAAGAGCAGATTATTCTTGGGTTGTTCCTCAAGTGCACGCTCGAGACAGCCTAAAGCAATGGTCATGTGGAAATCATGACCGCAAGCATGCATGCGACCTTGGTGTTGAGAGGCGAAAGGCAGTCCTGTTTGTTCAACGATAGGCAGACCGTCAATGTCTGTTCGCCAACCAATGGTCCGCTCCGGTTGACTTCCCTGCAAATAAACCAAAATACCTGTCCGCCAAGTACGAACTTGAACAAAATTCTTGCCCGTAGTCAATTTCTCAATCACATCCAGCAAATAAGCCTGAGTCTCGAATTCCTCCAAGCCAATCTCTGGAATCTGGTGTAAATCTCGTCTGGTCTGAATCAAATCTAACATCTATCTGTCCTCCTATATAGCAGAAAGAGGCTGGAAAAAGGGTTCCGCCTCTTTTTTACTTTTACAATTACAAGGTACGAAGCGCATCTTCTAGCGCTGTTTTTTGTTGGGTTTGGGCATCAATCTCTTTGATGATACGAGCTGGAATACCTGCTACTACAACGTTTTCTGGAACATTTTGGGTAACGATAGCTCCTGCAGCGACAACTGAACCACTACCGATTTGGACTCCTTCGATGACCACTGCATTGGCTCCGATGAGAACATTGTCCCCGACACGGACTGGATCGGCACTAGCTGGCTCAATCACACCTGCCAAAACTGCCCCTGCACCAACGTGACTGTTTTTCCCAACGATAGCGCGGCCACCAAGGATAGCACCCATATCAATCATGGTTCCTGCACCGATTTCCGCACCGATATTGATAACAGCTCCCATCATGATAACAGCATTGTCACCAATTTCCACCTGGTCACGGATAATAGCACCTGGCTCGATACGAGCATTGATCGCACGTTTATCTAGCAAAGGAACTGCAGAATTACGAGCATCTTGCTCGACAACATAATCTTGATTTTCTACCAAACCTTCGAGAAGCGGAGCCACATCCTTCCAGTCTCCGAATAGGACATCTCCTAGTTTGACAACAGAGCTAGGCACAGCAGTTGCGAGTTGTCCTTCAAAGGTTACTTTAACACTGGTTTTCTTTTCNGCATTGGCGATAAATTGGATGATTTCTTGGGCATTCATTTTTGTGGCAGTCATAGGCGCCTCCTGGTTCGTTATAATGATACCTATTCTACCAAAAAAGGCTTCAAATTTGAAGCCTTAAGCACTCGAACAGAGCATTTTACCTTTCCTTCGTTTCCTCAATTGATAAGAAAACCATTGGAACGATAATCAAAATCATAGCCAAAGCTAGAAAACCATCCAAAACCATACCTAGAAATAGCACACTTAACAATGCGGAAGATAAAGGTTCGCTGGCACTCACAACTGACACAACTAACGGTGAGACGAGTAGCACAGCCTTCATCGAAAGGAAAAAAGCAAAAGCCGTTCCAAACACAGCAATGGTAAAACAAATCAAAAGGCTCGTCACATCAAGTTGAAAGGTAATCTGATGAACAGGATAAAGAAAATTGCTAAAAACACCTGCTAGCAACATCCCCCAACCAACGGTTGGCACAAAACCATAGTCACGTGCAAAACGCTGAGGTAGGATAACGTTGAACATGACCCCTACAGCACTGAGTAGCCCTGTCACCAAAGCCAGAGGTGTCATTGATAGCTTGGATAAATCCCCTTTTGTAGCCATCAAAAAAACACCTAGCATGGCAATCAAAACATAGAGAATGGCTGTGATAGAAGCCTTCTTTTGATAAACGATACGATTATAAAACAAGATAAAAACTGGACTGATAAATTGCAAAATCGTTGCTGTCGTCGCATTCGAATATTCAACACAGAGATAGAAGAAAAACTGTACAGAAAAAATCCCCAGAATAGCGTAGGCTAAAAAAGGCAGATAGTTTTTCTTATTTCGCCAAATATCCAATAGTTGAAAGCGCAACTGAAAGGCAGATAAAAACAAGACCAAGCTACCCGCCAAAAGCAAACGCATGGAAGTGATCCAGCCAGACGACACCTGATAATGAGTGAAAAAATATTCTCCTAAAATACCACAAATTCCCCAGATTAGACCTGACAACAGTGAATATAAAGTTCCCTTAAAAATCTTCTTTTGATACTTATTCATTCTCCTATTGTAACACGAAATGAAAAAAGAAAAAAGTAGCACGAAACATAATATTAAATGAAACTTGCTACTTTTTTATTCTATCGATTTGATTGATTTGAGCGAGTTGATGAGCTTGTTCCCGAACTACCACTTGAACTTGGAAGAGTTGGGGTAGGAAGAGTAGGTAAACTTCCTAGGATGTTCTTCCAAGCATTTTGATAATCGGCATCGCTCCCTCCGATGGCAAAGCGGTAAGTAGTTGCTGGAGCCCCTTCTTTAGTAGCCCAATAACTCGTTACAGTAGAACCTGAAACGGTGACTTCTTTGCCATTGATTGTGACCTTGCCAGGTTTCTCTCCTGTCGATTTGAGGACTTGAGACTTGGTCACACTTGGGTCTAGACTAAAGCGCTCATTCCCCCAAATTCCAGGTTTTGCTTGTTGAATAGCATTAACCAAGTGGGCCATATAGTTGGCATTGCGGTAGTGGCCCGCCCCTTTGGCTAGCGGGCGGTTGTCATCGTGACCTAGCCAGCCACCCAAGGTCAAGCGAGGCGTAGAAAGCATAAGCCACATGTTTTCATCTTCATTGGTCGTACCAGTCTTTCCAATCCAGTCAGCACGAGCCAGACTTGGATTGATAGAGGCCAAATCAGTCTGAAAGCTTGACGTAACTCGAGATGAGATCACCTCGCGAAGCAGACTCTGCATGATGGTTGCTGTCGCTTTTGAATAAACTTGGACAGGTTGACTTTTATGCTCATAAATCACTTGTCCCGTCGTCGATTCAATCTTAGAAATCATATGTTTCTTGTGGTAGATCCCATTATTAGCCAAGGTCTGATAACCATTGGTATGCTGGGCGACTGTAACATCAATCCCCCCACCCATCGGTAAACTTTCAATCCCATATTCTGGGATTTCATAACCCATTTTTTCCATATAACCCTTGACATCAACACCCTTCTCTCGAAGCGTACGATAAGTCCAGTAGGCTGGGATATTCCATGAATAGTTGAGGGCTTCTCCCAAGGTCATCATCCCTGTACCAGGACTATTGACATACATGATAGGATTGCCGTTTGAAAAGTTTGTCGGATAGTTAGACAAGATACTTGCACTTCCCATCAAACCTTGGTCAATCGCGATACCATAGGCCAGTATAGGCTTAGTGGTTGAAGCTGGAGAACGTTTTGTGTCGATAGCGTGGTTATTCTGATTTTTTTGATAATTGCGACCACCGACAAATCCAAGAATAGCTCCCGTTTGGTTGTCCATGAGGACATTCCCCACCTCAGGCTGGCCTGTCGAATCATCTAGCAGATAGCCGTAGGTTGCCACCGCATTTTGCATCGCAGCATGAACATTTTTATTGATAGTTGTCGTAATCTTATACCCACCATTTTCAATTTCCTTAGTCGCTAAATCACGATAAGCTTTCTGGATGGATTCATTCTTTTGCTCTTGTACAGAAACATTATCTCTCTGAATCAGGTAGTCATACATTCGATCAGTAGCTTCTGCCAAGGTTGCGAAGTAGAGATAGTCACGCGAAGTACCGCTGACACTACCAGATGGTAAGAAGTCTTTCTTAAAATCATAATCCTTGTACTTGTCGTAATCTTCCTGACTTAGAGCCCCTGTCCGGTACATATTATAGAGAACATCTCTAGCCCGTTTGATCCCCAGAGCCAAATCCTCCTCACTCTTCATACTACCGTCAGATTCATAAGGGGAGTAACTGATTGGGCTCTGTGGTAATCCTGCAATAAAGGCTGCTTGAGGGACCGTTAAATCCGAAGCCTTAACCCCAAAGATTCCTTCTGCAGCCTGTTGGGCACCTGCAATATTTTGGCCTTTATGATTGCGACCAAAAGGAGCAATATTAAGGTAGGTTGTCAAAATCTCATCCTTACCCATGGCCCGTTCTAAAGCTAGAGCATCAATAATCTCTTTAGCCTTACGAGCTAGAGTGGGAGCATCCCCCACCACTTGCTGCTTGATAACCTGCTGAGTCAAGGTCGAACCACCACTGGATGACCCCAGACCGACAAAAGTTCCCAGGGTCGCACGAATAACGGCCTTAGGCACGACTCCCTTGTGCTCGTTGAAATTCTCGTCTTCTGTCGCAATAATAGCTTTCTTAAGGTTGTCTGAGATAGCATCTGAAGCGACTGAAGTGCGCAACAAATCGCCCTCGATCGAGGCAATGGTACTGCCGTCAGAATAAGTGATTTCTGAGATAGAGGCAATATCCTTCACTTGCTTGACCAACTCTTCTGCTTGAGGTACCTGGGCCTTGTCAAATAGAGCGACTCCATAACCCATAGCCACCCCAGCACCAAACAGTCCACCGATAAAACCTAGGATAAAGAGAGTATTAAAAACTATTTTAAACCCACTCAAAATCTTAGCAAAAATAGAGCCTGCCCTTCTAACTTTATCAGAAGAGGTCACCTTTTTATCGGTTTTCTTACTAGCTAGTTTTTCTGCTAGACTTTTCTGCCATTTAGCAATTCGTTGCATTAGTTGCTGGAAAACATGCAGCATTTTTGTTTTTAATTCATTAATTCTTTCTTTCATGAATGTCCTCGCTTCCTCTATTATACCATAAAAGGGAAACTTTCAATAAAATAGCCACTTTCTTCCCTATTCTACTAGGCTATTAATCAAGTTTGTGATACAATAGGTAGAAACAATATTTTATAAAGGAGAAAAGACACATGCACATTTTTGATGAGCTAAAAGAGCGTGGTTTGATTTTTCAAACGACTGATGAAGAAGCTTTGCGTAAAGCCCTAGAAGAAGGTCAAGTTTCTTATTATAGTGGCTACGATCCAACTGCTGACAGCCTTCACTTAGGTCACCTTGTCGCTATCTTGACAAGTCGTCGTTTGCAGTTAGCAGGTCACAAACCTTATGCGCTCGTTGGCGGTGCTACAGGTCTCATCGGAGATCCGTCCTTCAAAGATGCTGAGCGTAGTCTCCAAACAAAAGACACAGTGGATGGCTGGGTCAAGTCTATCCAAGGACAACTTTCTCGCTTTCTTGACTTTGAAAACGGTGAAAATAAAGCTGTCATGGTCAATAACTACGACTGGTTTGGCAGCATCAGCTTCATTGACTTCCTCCGTGATGTCGGAAAATACTTCACTGTCAACTACATGATGAGCAAGGAGTCTGTGAAGAAACGGATCGAAACAGGGATTTCTTACACTGAGTTTGCCTACCAAATCATGCAAGGATATGACTTCTACGTCCTTAACCAAGAGCACAACGTAACACTACAAATCGGTGGTTCTGACCAGTGGGGAAATATGACAGCTGGTACCGAATTGCTTCGTCGTAAGGCTGATAAGACTGGTCACGTTATCACAGTGCCACTCATTACAGATGCAACTGGTAAGAAATTTGGTAAATCTGAAGGAAATGCAGTCTGGCTCAATCCTGAAAAGACTTCTCCATACGAAATGTACCAATTCTGGATGAACGTCATGGATGCTGACGCTGTTCGCTTCTTGAAGATCTTTACCTTCTTGTCACTGGATGAAATTGAAGACATCCGAAAACAATTTGAAGCGGCGCCACACGAACGCTTGGCTCAGAAAGTCTTGGCTCGTGAAGTTGTGACTCTTGTTCACGGCGAAGAAGCCTACAAGGAAGCCCTCAACATCACCGAGCAACTCTTTGCTGGAAACATCAAAAACCTTTCTGTCAAAGAACTCAAACAAGGACTTCGTGGAGTGCCAAACTACCAAGTAAAAGCAGACGAAAACCACAATATCGTGGAACTCCTCGTGTCATCTGGTGTGGTGAATTCAAAACGCCAAGCCCGTGAAGACGTCCAAAACGGAGCTATCTACGTCAACGGCGACCGTATCCAAGACCTTGACTATGTCTTGAGTGACGCAGATAAGTTAGAAAACGAACTCACTGTTATCCGCCGCGGGAAGAAGAAATACTTTGTGTTGACTTACTAAATTGTTAAACATTTACCTATAAACAAAGGAGTTACCCTCGAGAAAGGTAACTCCTTTTTGCTGTGAATAGTCCCCACCTATCCCTTAATAGACAGGCTACGCAGGACTATGCGTAAGGTTGTTAGATTATGTAGGATAGAGAGGTTTGAAGGACTGAGCCAATTAAACAAGCCAAAGCCAATCAAACTACTATTTACGACAACGGTATCTTGAATATTCTTCTTGATGAGTGTTTGCAAAGATGATGATAGCCAATCCAACTCTTGGAAGAAATCCAAACGATTATCTAACAATAAGATATCGCTCATCTGCTTAGAAATATCTGCACTCTCATTCATCACCACACCGATATCTGATAGGGTTAGAGCCGCTGAGTCATTCAATCCATCTCCAACCATCAAAATCGTGTGACCTGCTTTCTGCAGTTCCTCTACTAACTCAAATTTCCCATCAGGTTTCAAGTCTGTATAGACCTGATCAAAGGGCAAATCTTTGACTAATTCCTCTGTCCTAACCAAGGTGTCCCCTGTTGCCAGAATCAATTTTTTCCCTTGTGCCTTAAGTTTCTCCAAGGCTGCTTTTGCTTCTTTTCTCAAAGGAGTATGAATGCAGAACATTCCAATCAATTCATTCTGATAAGCCAAGAATAAGAGATTGTAGTGACTCTTGTACTCTTCAATTAAAGCATTTTGTTCTGAACTGATATGAATCTGCTCATCCTGCATCAAGACATAATTCCCAATAAGAACTGGTTGGCCATCTATATGAGATTTGATCCCCTTGCTTGCAATATATTGGAGTTTCCCATGCATTTCCTCATGTTCAATTCCCTCTATCTCAGCTTGCTTGACGATGGCATTAGCAATAGGATGATAAATGTGTTCCTCAAGACAGGCACTGATTCTGAGAATATCTTCCTCACTATAGTCCCCAAAAGGTAACACCTTTTCAACTATAGGATAACTAGTTGTGATTGTTCCCGTCTTATCAAACAAGAAAGTATCAACTTCCAGATATTTCTCCAGAACATCCCCATCCTTAATCACCATTTCACGGTTCAACCCCTCCTTGATAGCTGTCAAATAAGCTACAGGAGTAGAGATTTTCAAAGCGCAGGAGAAATCGACTAATAGGAAAGAAATAGCCTTAGAAAAAGAACCTGTTAATAGGTAAGTTAGCCCAGCCCCCAAGAAATTATATTTGACGACCTTATCCGCCATCTTGATGAAATAGCGTTGTTTCGTTTTCTTGTTTTCTTCAGATTTCTTCATTAACTCAATCAGTTGTAAAATCCGGCTGTTCATCTGATTATCGGTTACACGAATGCGTAACTCTCCAGTTTCTAATACTGTATTTGCACAAACCAAATCAGACTCTCTTTTTTCAACTGGAAAACTCTCTCCCGTCAAGGAACTTTCGTTGACCATACCTAAACCTGAAACTACTTGTCCATCAAACAGAATTTCATTTCCTTGAGATAGGACCAAGACATCTCCTATTTGAACATCGGAACTCTTGATACTAACAACCGTATCGCCCTGTACTAAGAATACGTCGCTCTCTTTTGCAAGAAGGCTTTGTTCTAAATCTGTTGCAGTTTTTTTCAAAGACCACTGATCTAAATGATTCCCCAAATCAAGCATAAACATGATATTGCTAGCTGTCTTGGATTGGTTCATAAACAAGGACAATAAAATCGCCGAACAGTCCAAGACTTCCATCGTTAGTTCCTTACGCGCTAGTGTTTGATAGGCTTCTCTAATATAACCCAAAGCCTGATAACAAGTCCATATATAGCGAATAGGATACGGCACAAAACTACGAAAAAGTACACGCTTAATCGCTGCACCTGAAACAATAGAATAAGCACTCTCTTCTCTACGAATGGGAAGAGTCATCAACTCAGAAACTTTCCCTTTATCAATTCTTTTTAAAAAGGCTTCTGCATTATCTAATACAGAAAAGCCTTCTTTTATGCGTAGAGTAAAGTGCTGTTGATCCATGTAAAACTGGATAGACTCAATCCCCTTTTCATCTCTCGCCAAGGAACGAAGATAGTCTTGAATATCCAAGGTGAGTGAAAAAGAAGATGATAGTCGGATATGTTGGTATCCTCTATGTAGCACTTTAAAAGACATATTATTCTCCTATAAGGCTATCTAATTGCTCTTCTTTTTTCTCTTGCTCGTACAAATATTTGGCATCTTGCAAGACATCGTCTCCATGTTGTTTCACAACAGAAACAGATGCATCTAGCCCGTCTTTCAACTTGTAAGCCTTAGCCAAAGCTTTAGAATAACCTTTTTTAGCTTCCTTACTTGCCAAGATTTTCAAACCAAGGGTACCAAATGCGACACCACCCAAAAAGAGTGATGATTTTTTCGCAACTTTTGCAACGGTTAATACTTCTTTTAACATACTTATTTCCTCCTTATCATTATTATATAGAAATTTAGATATAAAAGCAATTTTATTCTATAAATTGGAGAATTAGTTTTATTTCTACTGAATCTCCCATCTACTTATTTCTAAAGTTGCTTTCATTTGCCTCTTTTGATACACTTAAACTATGAATACAAACCTCAAACCCAAACTTCAGCGTTTTGCTTCTGCGACTGCCTTTTCCTGCCCTATCTGCCAAGAAAATCTGGCCTTGGTAGAGTCTAGCCTCAAGTGTAGCAACCGCCATTCTTTTGATCTGGCAAAATTCGGCTATGTCAACTTGGCTCCGCAAATCAAGCAATCTGCCAACTACGACAAGGAAAACTTCCAAAACCGCCAGCAAATTCTTGAAGCTGGTTTTTATCAGGCTATTTTAGAAGGTATCTCGGACTTACTAACAACTAATCCATCCGCAAAAACAGTCTTGGATATCGGTTGTGGCGAAGGTTTCTACTCTCGTAAACTCCAAGAAAGTCACTCTGATAAAACCTTCTATGCCTTTGACATTTCAAAAGACTCGGTCCAAATCGCAGCTAAAAGTGAACTCAACTGGTCAGTTAATTGGTTTGTCGGTGACCTGGCTCGACTTCCTATAAAAGACGCCAGTATGGATATCCTGCTCGACATCTTTTCACCTGCCAACTATGGGGAATTCCGTCGCGTTTTATCCAAAGATGGCATCTTGATCAAGGTCATCCCGACTGAAAATCACCTCAAAGAAATCCGTCAAAGGGTACAAGACCAGCTGACAAACAAGGACTATTCCAACCAAGATATCAAGGAACATTTCCAGGAATACTTCAGCATCCAATCTAGCCAAATAGCTTCCCTAACCAAACCCATCACAGCCGAGCAACGCCAAGCTTTACTTAGCATGACCCCCCTTCTCTTTCATGTTGACCAGACCAAAATTGACTGGAGTCAACTGACAGAGATTACCATTGAGGCAGAGATTTTGGTTGGGAAAGCACTGTAAATAAAACTTTCAGATAAGACAAAACCCGCACCTTCAAGGTACGGGTTTAAGTTATGTAATTATTAGTTCAAGTGCCAGATATCTTCGTTGTACTGAGCGATTGTACGGTCAGATGAGAAGAATCCTGCTTTAGAAATGTTAACGATGACTTTATCCAACCATGCGTCACGGTCTTCGTAGTCAGCAAGCATTTGCTCTTTGACTTTGATGTAGTCTTCCAAGTCAAGGAGAGTCATGAACCAGTCTTTTTTGATCAATTCGTTGTAAAGACGTTCCAAGCGTTCTTTCTTACCTACTGCAAGAACAGCATCGCTCACAATGAAGTCAACCAAAGGTTTGATAGCTTCACGAGCATAGAATTCGCTTGATTTGTAAGCTGCTTTTGCGTAAAGGTCGATAACAGTTTCTGAATCTTCACCAAAGATGTAGATGTTTTCGTCGCCAACCAACTCAGCGATTTCCACGTTAGCACCGTCCATAGTACCAAGAGTCAAGGCTCCGTTCAACATGAATTTCATGTTACCAGTACCTGAAGCTTCTTTAGAAGCAAGTGAGATTTGTTCTGAGATATCACATGCTGGGATAAGGAAGCTTGCTGCAGTAACGTTGTAGTTTTCAACCATAACCACTTGCAAGTGTGGAGCTACTTCTGGATCATTTGCAATCACTTCTGACAAGCAAAGGATCAAGTGAATGATGTCTTGGGCAATTGTGTAGGCAGGAGCCGCTTTACCACCAAAGAAGACTGTGATTGGGCGAGCAGGGATGTTGCCATCCTTGATATCAAGGTATTTGTGAATCACATACAAAGCGTTCATTTGTTGACGTTTGTACTCGTGAAGACGTTTAATTTGGATATCAAAGATAGAGTTTGTATTGATTTCCACACCTTGGTGATCTTTCAAGTGACGAGCCAATTTACGTTTGTTGTGAGCCTTGATGCTTTCCAATTTTTCTTTGACAGCTGCTTTGTCTTCGTAAGACAAGAGTTTTTCAAGCTCATCTGCTTCATGGTGCCATCCCTCTCCAATAATCTCATCCAAGTAGTGAGATAGTCTTGGGTTGGCATGCATGAGCCAACGACGGAATGTGATACCGTTTGTTTTGTTGTTGAATTTTTCTGGGTAGATGTCGTAGAAAGCTTTCAACTCTGAGTTCTTCAAGATTTCAGTGTGGAGGGCTGCTACCCCGTTAACACTGTATCCGTAGTGGATATCCATGTGAGCCATGTGTACACGGTCGTTTTCATCAATGATTTGAACAGCTGGGTCTTTGTATTCTGCTTTCACACGACGGTCCAATTCTTTGATGATTGGTACCAAGTGAGGAACCACTTCTTCCAAGAATTCAAGAGGCCATTTTTCAAGGGCTTCAGCAAGGATTGTGTGGTTCGTGTAGGCAGTCATGCTACGAACGATAGAGATTGCTTCGTCAAGTTCGATACCACGTTCAGTCAAAAGACGGATCAATTCAGGAATCACCATTGATGGGTGAGTATCGTTGATTTGTACAACTGCATAGTCCGCAAGGTCATGCAAGTTGCTTCCTTTTTCGATCGCTTCGTCGATGATCAATTGTGCACCGTTTGAAACCATGAAGTATTGTTGGAAGATACGGAGCAATTCACCTTGCTTGTCGCTGTCGTCTGGGTAAAGGAAAAGAGTCAAGTTGCGAGCGATATCCGTCTTGTCAAAGTTGATACCATCTTCGATGATAGAAGAATCAACTGAATCCAAGTCAAACAAACGCAAGCGGTTTTTAGTAGCTGTCTTGTAACCAGGTACGTCGATATCGTAAAGAGTAGATGTCAATGTGAAGTGTGCGAATGGCACTTGGTAGCTACGGCTTGAGCGAACCAACCAGTTTTGCTCTGTCAACCAAGCATTAGGAATCGTTTCTTGTTGGTTGTTTTTAAGAACTTGTTGGAAAAGACCAAAGTGATAGTTCAATCCAACACCGTCACCATTCAAACCAAGTGTAGCGATTGAGTCGATAAAGCAGGCAGCCAAACGTCCCAAACCACCGTTACCAAGTGATGGTTCCAATTCGACTTCTTCAACTTCGATCAAGTCTTTACCTGCAGCTGCAAGTTCTTTTTTCACATCGTCATAAAGACCAAGGTTAATCAAGTTGTTTGACAAGAGTTTACCGATCAAGAACTCAGCTGAGATGTAGTAAACTTTTTTCTTACCAGTGTTGACTGGTTTTTGACTGCTAGCAAGCTTGCTGTAGTTGAGAAGAGCAAGGTAAAGCTCTTCATTGCTACATTCTGCAATGGTTTTATTGTAATGCTTTTGTACAAATTCTTTTAATGGTAACATTTTTGTGTCTCCTGATATTGTCTTATTTCTTTAATTCTACCAAATTTTCATTAATTCGGCGATAAATTGTAGTCAAGTCAAGCAAAGTTTCTTCAACAGCTGGTGTCAATTGGTCTGCTGTCATACGCCATGACCAGTTTCCACCAAGAGTAGATGGGTAGTTCATGCGAGCCGCCTCATCTAGTTCTAGCAAGTCTTGCATGGTTGCAATAGCCATGAAGCTCACTGATGAAAATACTGTACGAAGCATTGCATGCGGCACTGTTTCATACTCTTTACGGTTGGTGTAACGCGCCATGTACTCACGAGTTGGATCATCGATCTCATTACGGTACCAACCAAGGACCGTATTGTTATCATGTGTTCCTGTGTACATAACAGAGTTGGCAGGTGCCAAGTGTGGGCTATCGATGCTTTCGTCTTCTGGATTGAAGGCAAATTGAAGAATCTTCATTCCTGGGAAGCCAGTACGTTCACGTAACTCGATGACTTCATCTGTCATGAAACCAAGGTCTTCTGCGATGATGTTTAGCACACCAAGCTCTTCCTTAACGGCTGCGAAGAGTTTGTAGCCTGGACCTTTCACCCATTTACCAGGTGCCGCTGTATCGGAACCAGCAGGAATTTCCCAGTAAGATTCGAAACCGCGGAAGTGGTCGATACGAACGATATCGTAGATTTTGAAGCTTTCGCGCAAGCGTTCAATCCACCATTTGTAACCGTCTTTGTCCATTGCTTCCCAGTCATAGATTGGGTTCCCCCAAAGCTGACCAGTGGCAGAAAACTCATCTGGTGGGCATCCTGCGATGCAAGTTGCTTTACCAGTGGCATCTGTCTTGAAGAGATGTGGATTTGCCCACATATCGCTTGAATCTTCCGCTACGTAGATTGGCATATCTCCAACAATTTCGATGTGGTTGTCGTTAGCGTAGGCTTTCAATTTCAACCATTGTTGGAAGAAGAAGTATTGAGTCACACGGTGGTAAACCAACTTGTCTGCCAATTTCTCACGGTAGCTTTCAAGTGCTGAAGCTTTACGAGCACGAGCGTCTGCATCTGGCCATTCTGTCCAAGCAAGATTGTCAAAATGCTCTTTGATAGCCATATATTCTGCGAAGAGTTCGAGCCATGATTGGTTGTCTTGAGCAAACTTCTCAAAAGCTTTGACGTCTCCCACTTCCAAGAAACGTTTAACTGCCTTTTCTAAAAGCGGACGACGTGCGTAATAAATCTTCGCATAGTCGACTTCAGATGCATCGCTACCAAAGTCAACACCTTCAAGGTCACTAGCTTCAAGCAAGCCTTGCTCTACCAAGATATCAAGGTCGATAAAATGCGTATTCCCAGCAAAGGCTGAGAATGATTGGTATGGAGAATCTCCATAGCTTGTTGTCCCAAGAGGGAGGATTTGCCAGTAGCGTTGCTTGGTACGAACCAAGAAATCGACGAAATCATAGGCAGTCTGACCAAATGATCCAATCCCGTAAGCTCCTGGCAGAGAAGAGATGTGCATCAACACACCACTTTGACGTTTTTTCATAATAGCACCTCATGTGTTTGTTATAAAACGTTGCGCAATCAAGGCGCAAACGTTTGCGTTAAGTTAAGTATAGCGTATTTCAAAGACAAATGCAAGCGTTTTTAAAAATTTTTTTGAATTATTTTTATCTAACTAAAACTTATTCCCACTGATATTTTACGAAATAAGCGAAAAAAATTTTAAAGATTTTCTGATTTAAGATAATTCATTCCCAATATCTGCTCTATTTTCTGAAAAACCGAGCCGAATTTACGCAATCGTTTTCCTAATATATTTTCAATTCAAGAGAAAGAAAGATTTAAAGTTTTTTCCTATATAAGGGCATTGACAAATGTTTGAAACCTTAAAATTTTTTTAAAAAACTTTTTAAAAACGCTTGCAACCGTTTTCTATTTGTGCTATACTAAGCTCATAAAAGAAAACGTTTGCGTTTTCTAAATAAATTATACTGTTATTCTTTAGGAGGAATACACTATGTCATCTAAATTCATGAAGAGCGCTGCTGTGCTCGGAACTGCTACTCTCGCTAGCTTGCTCTTGGTGGCTTGCGGAAGCAAAACTGCTGACAAAGCAGCTGATACTAGCTCTTCAGAAGCGAAAGAAATCACTTTCTACGTTGAAGACCAATATAAAGCCTTTGCTGAATCAGCTGCAAAAGCTTATGAAAAAGAATCTGGCGTAAAAGTTACCATCAAAACAGGAGACCAAATGGGTGGTCTTGATAACCTTTCTCTAGACAACCAATCTGGTAAAGCTCCTGATGTTATGATGGCTCCATACGACCGTGTAGGTAGCCTTGGTACTGACGGACAACTTTCAGAAGTAACTCTTAGTGATGGTGCGAAGACAGACGATAAAACAAAATCACTTGTAACTGTTGGTGGTAAAGTCTATGGTGCTCCAGCTGTCATCGAATCACTCGTTTTGTACTATAACAAAGATTTGCTTAAAGAAGCTCCTAAAACATTTGCTGATTTGGAAAACCTTGCTAAAGACAGCAAATACGCTTTCGCTGGTGAAGATGGCAAAACAACTGCCTTCCTAGCTGACTGGACAAACTTCTACTACGCATACGGACTTCTTGCTGGTAATGGCGGTTATGTATTTGGCCAAAACGGTAAAGATCCTAAAGATATCGGACTTGCAAACGACGGAGCAATCAAAGGTATCGAATACGCTAAATCTTGGTACGAAAAATGGCCTAAAGGTATGCAAGATACTGAAGGAGCTCCAAACTTAATCCAAACTCAATTCCAAGAAGGTAAAACTGCTGCTATCATCGACGGACCTTGGAAAGCTCAAGCCTTTAAAGATGCTAAAGTAAACTACGGTGTTGCGACTATCCCAACTCTTCCAAACGGTAAAAACTATGAAACATTTGGTGGTGGTAAAGCTTGGGTTATCCCAGCAAGCACTAAGAACCTTGAAGGAGCTCAAAAATTTGTAGACTTCCTAGTTTCAACTGAACAACAAAAAGCATTCTACGATGTAACAAACGAAATCCCAGCTAATACTGAAGCTCGTACTTATGCTGAAGGCAAAAAAGATGAGTTGACAACAGCCGTGATTGAACAGTTCAAGAACGCTCAACCAATGCCAAACATCTCTCAAATGTCAGCTGTTTGGGACCCAGCTAAAACAATGCTCTTTGAAGCTGTAAGTGGTACGAAAGATGCGAAAACAGCTGCTAATGATGCTGTAACATTGATTAAGGACACAATCAAACAAAAATTTGGTGAATAATTGATTTGTTCAAGGGGGGTGGAAGCAAAATCCCCCTTTGAATTTATAGATACGCCTATTATTATACGTACGTATCTTACGATTGAATCCGAGTTTTATCTCGCATCCTATGAAAGGAGTAATCATGGAAAAACAACAGCCTCGCAAAGCAGCCTTGCTGTCAATCATTCCTGGTTTAGGACAAATTTATAACAAACAAAAAGCGAAAGGATTTATTTTCCTTGGTGTTACTGTCTTATTTGTTCTGTATTTTCTAACACTTGCAACCCCTGAATTGAGCAATTTGGTCACTCTTGGTGACAAACCTGGTCGTGACAATTCACTTTTCATGCTGATTCGTGGTGCTTTCCATTCTATCTTTGTTGTCGTTTACTTGCTCTTTTATATCTTTAATATCAAGGACGCACATACAACTGCTAAACGTATCAACAACGGGATTCCTGTAGCTCGTACCTTTAAGGATATGATTAAAGGTATTTATGAGAATGGATTCCCATACCTTTTGATCATCCCATCGTATGTAGCGATGACATTTGCGATTATCTTTCCAGTTATCGTAACCTTGATGATTGCCTTTACCAACTATGACTTCCAACACTTACCACCAAATAAATTGTTGGACTGGGTTGGTTTGACCAATTTTACGAACATCTGGAGCTTGAGTACCTTCCGTTCAGCCTTTGGTTCCGTTCTTTCTTGGACCATTATCTGGGCTTTAGCTGCTTCTACTTTGCAGATTGTTATTGGTATCTTTACAGCAATCATTGCCAATCAACCATTTATCAAAGGAAAACGTATCTTTGGTGTTATTTTCCTTCTTCCTTGGGCAGTTCCAGCCTTCATCACTATCTTGACATTCTCAAATATGTTTAATGATAGTGTCGGTGCTATCAACACCCAAGTCTTGCCTCTTTTGTCTAAGGTTCTTCCTTTCCTAGATGGAGCTCTTATCCCTTGGAAAACAGACCCAACTTGGACTAAGATTGCCTTGATTATGATGCAAGGTTGGCTAGGATTCCCATACATTTACGTTTTGACCTTGGGTATCTTGCAGTCTATTCCTAACGACCTCTACGAAGCGGCTTACATCGATGGTGCTAATGCTTGGCAAAAATTCCGCAACATCACTTTCCCAATGATTTTGGCTGTTGCAGCTCCAACATTGATCAGCCAATACACCTTCAACTTTAACAACTTCTCTATCATGTATCTCTTTAATGGTGGAGGTCCTGGTACTGTCGGAGGCGGAGCCGGTTCAACTGATATCTTGATTTCATGGATTTACCGTTTGACAACAGGTACATCTCCTCAATACTCTATGGCGGCAGCTGTTACCTTGATTATCTCAATCATTGTCATCTCTATCTCTATGATCGCATTCAAGAAACTACACGCATTTGATATGGAGGACGTCTAAGATGAATAACTCAATCAAACTCAAACGTAGACTGACTCAAACCCTCACTTACCTCTACTTGATAGGCCTATCAATTGTCATTATCTATCCACTTTTGATTACCATCATGTCAGCCTTTAAAGCAGGTAACGTCGCAGCCTTTAAACTCGATACTAACATCGACTTCAATTTTGATAACTTTAAAGGACTCTTTACTGAAACCTTGTACGGTACTTGGTACCTCAATACCTTGATAATCGCCTTGATTACCATGGTTGTTCAAACAAGTATCATCGTCCTTGCTGGTTATGCTTACAGCCGTTACAACTTCTTGGCTCGTAAGCAAAGTTTGGTCTTCTTCTTAATCATCCAAATGGTACCAACCATGGCCGCCTTGACTGCCTTCTTCGTTATGGCACTTATGTTGAACGCCCTTAACCATAGCTGGTTCCTCATCTTCCTCTACGTCGGTGGAGGTATTCCGATGAATGCTTGGCTCATGAAAGGTTACTTTGATACCGTGCCAATGTCTCTTGACGAATCTGCAAAACTAGATGGTGCAGGACACTTCCGTCGCTTCTGGCAAATTGTCCTTCCACTCGTTCGCCCAATGGTAGCTGTACAAGCCCTCTGGGCCTTCATGGGACCTTTCGGGGATTACATCCTCTCTAGTTTCTTACTTCGTGAGAAAGAATACTTTACTGTTGCCGTTGGTCTCCAAACCTTCGTTAGCAATGTGAAAAACATGAAGATCGCCTACTTCTCAGCAGGTGCTATCCTCATCGCCCTTCCAATCTGTATTCTCTTCTTCTTCCTACAAAAGAACTTTGTTTCAGGACTTACAAGTGGTGGCGACAAGGGATAATTTATCCCCGCCACCCTTTTTCATTTTATACTCTTCGAAAATCTCTTCAAACCACGTCAGCTTTATCTCCAACCTCAAAGCTGTGCTTTGAGCAACCTGCGGCTAGCTTCCTAGTTTGCTCTTTGATTTTCATTGAGTATTAGCGATTGTTACTGTAAATAATATTCTTGCAACAAGCAATTTATCTCCTAGACTTGAAATAAAGCACATTTCTCTATATAATAATACTCATATAGAAAACACTTTTAGAAAGATGCCTATGCTTCCATATCCATTCTCGTATTTCTCTAGTATCTGGGGATTTCGTAAACCCCTATCAAAACGTTTCGGCCTCAACTGGTTTCAGCTTCTCTTTACGAGCATTTTCCTCATCAGCTTGTCTATGGTTCCGATTGCCATTCAAAACAGCTCACAGGAAACGTATCCACTGGATACCTTTATCGATAATGTTTATACACCGCTGACAGATGAAGCCATCATGGACTTGTCAGAGAATACACAAATCGTTGATGGAAAGCTGAACTACTCAGGTACGAAGAATCATCAGCCTTCTCTTTTAATTGGTCCAAGCCAAAGCAAGGAATTTCCAAAGGACTTGCAACTTCATTTTGATACGGAAGAACTCGTCATCAGCAAGGAAAGTAAGGAACTGACTCGCATTCGCTACCACGCGATTCAAACGGAGAGTTTCCAGAGTAAGGAAGATCTTACCCAGGCCATTTCTAAAGACTGGTATCAACAAAACCGGGTCTATATCAGTCTCTTTCTCGTTCTTGGTGCAAGCTTTCTCTTTGGATTGAATTTCTTCATTGTCTCTCTTGGAGCTAGCTTTCTCCTTTATATCACCAAAAGATCACGCCTCTTTTCATTTAGGACCTTTAAAGAGTGCTACCATTTTATCTTGAACTGTTTAGGATTACCCACTCTGATTACGCTTATTTTGGGACTTTTTGGCCAAAATATGGCAACCCTTATCACTGTACAAAATATTCTTTTTGTTCTTTATCTGGTCGCTATCTTTTATAAAACACATTACCGCGATCCAGATTATCATAAATAGGAGATTTTTATGCCCGTTACGATTAAAGATGTGGCCAAGGCTGCAGGTGTCTCACCTTCAACCGTAACCCGCGTTATTCAAAACAAATCAACAATTAGTGATGAAACCAAAAAACGAGTTCGCAAGGCTATGAAGGAACTTAACTACCATCCCAATCTCAATGCTCGTAGCCTAGTTAGCAGCTATACTCAAGTTATCGGCCTAGTGCTTCCTGACGACTCGGATGCCTTTTACCAAAATCCTTTCTTCCCATCTGTTCTACGAGGGATCGCCCAAGTGGCATCTGAGAACCACTATGCTATTCAGATCGCGACTGGTAAAGATGAGAAGGAGCGCCTCAATGCCATCTCACAAATGGTCTACGGGAAACGTGTCGATGGTCTGATCTTCCTCTACGCTCAAGAAGAAGATCCACTGGTGAAGCTCGTAGCGGAGGAACAGTTCCCTTTCCTTATCCTCGGAAAATCTACTTCACCCTTTATCCCACTTGTCGACAATGATAATGTCCAAGCCGGTTTTGATGCAGCTGAGTATTTCATCAAAAAGGGGTGCAGCAGAATTGCCTTTATTGGAGGAACCAAGAAACTTTTCGTTACACAAGACCGTCTAAAAGGTTACGAATTAGCACTCAAACAACACCAACTTCCGATTGATACCAACCTGACCTACTTTGCGACCGAATTTCTAGAAGAAAAAGGTTATCAGTTCAGTGAACTCCTGTTCAATCACGATCCGCAGATTGACGCTATCATCACAACCGATAGTCTCCTAGCAGAAGGAGTTTGTGACTACATCAGTAAGCATCAGTTAACTGTTCCTGTCTTGAGTTTCGACTCTGTCAATCCTCGACTGGACCTCGTAGCTTATGTCGATATCAATAGTCTGGAACTTGGGCGCGTTTCCTTTGAAACGATTCTCCAAATCATCAACGATGCTAAAAACAATAAACAGATTTGTTACCGTCAGTTGATTGCCCACAAAATTATCGAAAAATAAAGACCAGCTCCAGAGCTGGTCTTTTGAGTATTATTAATTGTCCGTTTCTACGAATCGTCCTAGGATGTGGACATTTTCGGACACAGAGACGAAGGCTGTCGGATCAACCTGTTTCATGATGTGTTTAAAATCATTAAACTCTGCTCGTGTGATAACCGTAATCAAGACTGCTTTTCTCTCATGATTATAGGTTCCTTCCGCATCGTGGATCATAGTAGCTCCGCGGTGCAATTTTTTATGGATTTTTTCGATTACCTTGTCAGGATTATTGGTCACAATCATGGCCTGCATGCGTTTTTGCTTTGTAAAGACCGCGTCTGTCACACGACTGGATACAAAGATGGTAATCATGGAGTAGAGGGCGTATTTCCAACCAAAGGTCAGACCTGCTATCAGCATGATGGTTCCATTTACCAAGAAAGAAATACTACCGACATTCTTACCCGTTTTCTTTCGAATGGTCAGACTGACGATATCTGTACCTCCGCTAGAAATATTGTTACGGAGCGCAAAACCAATCCCCAAGCCCATGACAACACCCCCAAAAAGGGCATTGATGATGGGATCCTCTGTCAAGGTCACAACTGGCACAAGCTGGATAAAGAGGGAACTCATGGATACTGTGATAAAGGTAAAGATTGTAAACTTATGCCCAATCTGATACCAAGCCAAAATCATCAACGGAAAATTGATAGCATAAAAGGTTAGCGATATCGGAATATAAAAACCAAACCAGTGATGACTCAAGGCAGAAATAATCTGTGCCAAACCGGTCGCACCACTGGAGTAAACGTGTCCTGGTTGAAAAAAGAAATTGACTGCTACTGCTGACAAAAATCCATAGACCAGAGAAGCCGAGATTTTCTCATCATATTTTTCCCGAGAGATACTTTGTAAAACTCGTAAGATTTTTATCTGATAAGCAAAGCGGCGCAGATAATAGCGCCACCGCTTAATTTGTTTTGCTTGTTTCATCTTCTTCTACTTGTAAGCTGAGTTCCTCTAGTTGTTTGAGAGCGACCGTTGATGGGGCTTGTGTCATTGGGTCGGTTGCCTTGTTGTTCTTAGGGAAGGCAATGACTTCACGAATATTTTCTTCTCCTGCTAAGAGCATCACAAAGCGGTCAAGCCCGATAGCCAAACCTCCGTGTGGTGGGAATCCATAGTCCATAGCTTCCAGAAGGAATCCAAACTGATCATTGGCTTCCTCAGCTGAGAAACCAAGAGCCTTAAACATGCGTTCTTGGAGGTCTTTTTGGTTGATACGAAGACTACCACCACCAAGCTCATAACCGTTCAAGACGATATCGTAAGCAATGGCACGAACCTTAGCCAAATCACCTTCTAATTCGTAAGCTGTTTCTTCCTGTGGAAGGGTGAATGGATGGTGGGCACTCATGTAACGACCTTCTTCTTCAGACCATTCAAACATTGGCCAGTCAACAACCCAAAGGAAGTTGAATTTGTCACTATCAATCAAGTCAAGTTCTCTAGCAATACGACCACGAAGGGCACCAAGGGTTGCATTGGCCACTTCAAGTGTATCAGCTACAAAGAGAACCAAATCCTTATCTTCAAGACCAAGTGCTGCAGTCAAGTCTGCTTGGATGGCAGTCAAGAATTTAGCAACTGGCCCATTCAATTCACCATCAACAACTTTGACCCAAGCAAGACCTTTGGCACCGTACTGTTTGGCTACTTCGGTCATCTTGTCGATGTCTTTACGTGAGTAGTTGTCCGCAGCTCCTTTAACCACAATGGCTTTAACGGCAGGTGCTTCTGAGAAGACTTTGAAATCTACTCCCTTGACAAGATCTGTCAAGTCCTGAAGCAACATGTCAAAACGAGTATCAGGCTTGTCAGAACCATAAAGGGCCATCGCGTCATCGTACTTCATACGAGGAAATGGAAGCGTTACTTCGATGCCTTTGGTTTCTTTCATCACGCGCGCAATCAAGCCTTCTGTAATATCTTGGATTTCTTGCTCACTAAGGAATGACGTTTCCAAGTCGACCTGGGTAAATTCAGGCTGACGGTCCCCACGCAAGTCTTCGTCACGGAAACATTTAACGATTTGGTAGTAACGGTCAAATCCCGCATTCATTAACAACTGTTTTGTAATCTGCGGACTTTGAGGAAGTGCGTAAAAATGCCCTTTATTGACACGAGAAGGCACCAAATAGTCACGCGCCCCTTCTGGTGTTGACTTAGAAAGGAAGGGTGTTTCCACATCGATAAACTCCAACTCGTCCAAGTAGTTGCGGATAGAGTGGGTCACCTTGGCACGAAGTTTGAGATTTTCCAACATTTCTGGGCGACGAAGGTCGAGGTAACGGTAACGCAAACGTGTATCGTCATTGGCCTCAATCCCATCTTTAATCTCAAAAGGTGTTGTTTTGGCTGTATTCAGCACTATAAGAGCTGTCACATTCAACTCAACCGCACCCGTTGGCAACTTATCATTAGCTTGCTCACGCGCAACGACTCGTCCAGTCACCTCGATGACAAATTCGCTACGAAGGCTTTCAGCTGTTGCCATGACCTCTGCAGATACTTTTTCAGGGTTGATAACCAACTGCATGATCCCTTCACGGTCACGAAGGTCGATAAAAACCAAACCACCAAGGTCACGACGACGTCCAACCCATCCTTTCAAGGTAATTTCTTGTCCGATATGTTCCTCACGAACACGACCAGCATACATACTACGTTTCATGTTTTCTCTCCTCTTTTATTCTGTTACTATTTTACCATAAAAGCGCAGGCACTTCATGAAAATCAGCAGAAAAGTTTGATTGCCTTTAGAAATCAAAACAAACAGACAAAAAATCCGATGAAAACGTCATCGGATTCCCTGATTATGATTCTTAACCTTTTTTACGCTTTTCGGCAATCTCAGCTGCCTTTTTAGGTAGAACAATCTCCGTCGCATAAGCTGTCGCAAAACGTAAGATTCCAGCAATAGGCGCAAAGACAACTGCTAGATAGTTGTAAAAGAAGTCGCCTTTAAAGGCATAGGCAAGTGCCCCGATGATAAAGAAGAGAACGACCGCCTGTATCACTGCTAATAAAATTACTCGTTTCATGTGACCTCCTGACTCTATTATAGCATGAGTATCATCAAAAAGCCGATTAAATTATTCAAAGCGTGTAAAGAAATGCTATAAAGAAGACCTTTTCGGCTCACATAAGCAAGACCCAAACTCAATCCCAGACTAGCATAGACTAAAAACTGTTGCAAAGTCCCTGGAAAATGAATCAAGGCAAATAGTACACTTGATACAAGGAGAAACAGAGCTGTCTGTTTACTATTAGCCTGCTTAGGAAAGAGATAGCGCGCCAAGATTCCTCTAAAGATGAGTTCTTCCGTCAGAGGAGCAAAGACCACCACCATAAAGAAACCAAAGACAGGCTGAGCTAGTGTCAATTGTGATACAGTCTGTTGATTAGCCGACGGATCGTCTGGTAAAAAGAACTGGGCTGCAATAGCCACCAGCAAAACCAGGGTAGGCAACCAGATATAACGATTAAAAACAGTCGTCTGGATACTAACCTTTTCTGTCTGATACCATCTGTAAACTCCATAAACATAGGCCCCTGAAAGGACGACATAAAGTGGCAAGACTCCAAAGATTGAAGCCCCTAGTCCAAGAGCTGACAGAGCCATACTCTGAACCAGACCATAACCAAAGAAAAAGGATAGAACAGCTAGCAGAAACCAGCCAAGATTTTTAAGTATTTTCATAAAAGGCTCCTATTTGAAATAACGTTTTACCATAGGTAATTGCATCACATTGATATAAATATGGATCGCTCCTACAAGCAAGAAGGCTAGTAACTGAATCTCTCCTGTCAATAAAGAAAAGATAGCAATCAAAAAATAGAGACCTGGCAAGACATACTGATTTAATTGGAATAAAATTCGAAAACTTTGTTCCAAATTAGCCTGACGCTCCCCTTCATCATAGGAATTTATGTAGTCCAAGACATCCTTTGGTGTAGAGAAGAATTCCAAATCAAACTGACGAACGATCGCAATGGTCTTATAGAGATATTTTTGAGCACTGAAAATCATCACTAATGCCAAAAAAGAAAGAGATAAGGTTATATAGCTGATATTTAGTACAATGACTTCACTACCTGAGATGAAAAGAGCCAAAAAAATCGCTACACCTGCACTATTAAAAGCAATAGTTCCAAACTCGAGATTACGATACATTTGTACATAATAGGTTTCATTCAGATCATCATCCATTTCCTCGTGATACAAGGAGTGAAATGTTCTGCTTTTCTTTAAGAAATCGAAAGTCAAAAACATACTAATGAAACCTAACAGTAAACAAATAGATGATATCCATGGAATCACGGTTTTGACATCTAAAATGGTTCCATAGTTTTCGGTATAGGCCTTAAACATCCCTGCAAACATGCCCAAGAAGCCTCCAAAGACAACAGACATTAAAAATAACAATCCACGTTTCTTTTTCATATTCATCCTCTTTCTAAACTAAACCAATCCAACTAACCACTGACCAAAGGCTTTACCTGATTCATAAATTACTGTCAAACCCTCTGTTCCAAGTGATACTAAAATCAAACAAACAGCAAACAAGAGAATAGCTTGGTTTCTTGCTTTTTTCGCCCCCTCTCCTAAAGGATCTCTCCCAAGCCAGCCTGCTAGATAAGCATATAGGATGACTGTTAAAATCCCAAACTCTGTTGACGAAAGAAACAACAAAATTGCTGCTAAACGGATGATGTTAGTCTTGATATTAAAATAATTTCCTAAACCTGCACAGACACCTGCAAGTTCTTTGTTCTCAGTATCTACTTGAAAACCTGCTAAAAACTCTTTCATATTCATTCTCCTTTTTCACTTGCTAGATTTTTTGATTTCTTTTCAATCCATTCAATTACTGGTATGAGGGCAAAGTAGGCCCAAATAAATTGGTCATTTTGATACAGATTAAACCAGCCTAGGTCCATCCCAATCAGTAGAAACACACTGACTAATAGAGCCATGGCAACTACATAATAGATCACTTTATACTTGTTCATCATTTTTCTCCTTTTTCTTCAACCGATTGAAAATGGACAAGAGGACTAAATTAATCCAAAACAAATACTTACTTTCAACAAAATAGAACCAACCCAGTAATGTTCCAATCATAGCAAAAGCATTCACAATAAAGGCAAAAACACTCCTATAATAAATCACTTTATACTTGTTCATCACTCATCCTCCTCTATACGAAATACCGACTCGACTGGCTCATGGAATATCTGAGCAATCTTCAGGGCAATGACGATGGATGGGGTGTACTCATCCCGTTCTAGCAAACTGATGGTTTGCCTGGACACGCCAGCTAGCTTGGCAAGTTCGGTCTGATTAAGACCATCGCGAGCCCGAAGCTCTTTTAAACGATTTTTAAGCATTCCTTTCTCCTTTACTCTTAACTTGCTTATATTGTAACACATCTTTTTCTTTTTGACAAGTATATTTGTCAAAAAGTTTATGATTTTTGTCATTTTGCAAAGGAAAAAGGTCAGGGGTAATTCCCTGACCAGTTTTAAATACTATTAAAAACCTAATTTTTCAAAGATTTCTGAGAAATTTTGATTGATAGCATCGAGTGACACTTGAACTTCTTCTCGAGTTTGGTTGTTCTTAACTGTCACTTGTCCGCTTTCGACTTCACTCTCTCCTAGGGTAATGAGGGTCTTAGCAGCAAAGACATCGGCTGACTTGAACTGAGCTTTGAGTTTACGGTTGAGGTAATCACGCTCTGCTTTGAATCCTTGTTGGCGAAGGGCTTGTACCAACTCCAAGGCCTTAACATTTGCTCCTTCACCCAAAACTGCGATATAAACATCTAGAGCGTTTTCGATAGGGAGAGTCACACCTTGCTTTTCAAGAATGAGAAGCAGGCGCTCTACACCAAGTCCAAAACCAAATCCAGCAGTCTCAGGACCACCAAAATAGGCAACTAAGCCATCATAGCGACCACCCGCACAGACTGTCAATTCATTGCCCTCGATTTCTGTGATGAACTCGAAAATGGTGTGGTTGTAGTAGTCCAGACCACGCACCATATTGGTATCGATGATGTAATCTACTCCAAGATTTTCCAACATTTGACGCACAGCATCAAAGTGAGCTTGGCTTTCTTCATCAAGGAAATCCAAGATAGACGGCGCATTCTCCACTGCCACCTTGTCTTCTTTCTCCTTAGAGTCCAAGACACGAAGAGGATTTTCCTCCAAACGACGTTGGCTATCCTTAGACAAGGTCTCCTTGAGCGGTGTCAAATAGTCAATCAAGGCTTGACGGTAAGCCGCACGGCTCTCGGGATTTCCAAGAGTATTGAGGTGCAATTTGACATCTTGAATTCCGATTTCTTTCAAGAAATGGGCTGCCATAGCGATGGTTTCCACATCGGTAGCTGGATTGCTAGATCCAAAACACTCAACACCAATCTGGTGGAACTGACGCAAACGACCTGCTTGTGGACGCTCATAACGGAACATAGGTCCCATGTAATAGAACTTACTTGGCTTTTGCACTTCTGGAGCAAAGAGTTTATTTTCCACATAGGAACGGACAACGGGCGCAGTTCCTTCTGGACGAAGAGTGATATGGCGGTCACCCTTGTCATAAAAATCGTACATTTCCTTGGTTACGATATCCGTTGTATCTCCGACAGAGCGACTGATGACCTCGTAATGCTCAAAAATAGGCGTACGCACTTCTGCGTAGTTATAGCGCTTGAAAATTTCACGGGCAAAGCCCTCAACGTACTGCCATTTAGCAGACTCAGCAGGTAAAATATCCTGCGTTCCTTTTGGTTTTTGTAATTTCATAGGGAATCCTCTTTAAACTTAATAGTCTTATTTTACCATAAATAGAGGGATTAAAACAGTATGAAAAAAAATTAGGATTCAAATATCATTTTTGAGATTAAGACTTGTCAGAAGGATAGCCAGCAAGGAAAGTCCAACAAATAAGATCCAGGTCAACTGCATATCCCATACGGCTACAAGTGAAAAACAGGCTGTTCCCACAGGAATAGAGAGGGTAAAGAGAAGATTTAAAAAATTGCTGGTACGAGCTAGAACCTCTGGAGCTAGATTTTTCATGAGCATGGCACTAATCTTTGGTGAAACTTTACCAGACACATACAGAGTTAAAAAGAGAAATAGTAAACCGAGCACGACTTGATTGAATAAATTAGCTAGACCAACTAGACTAAGTCCTAAGGTCGCCCACATCATCAATCTAGGCAAGGACTGCTTCCCAAAATAATCATTGCCCGTAAGGCTACTGATGATGATTGCTACTAAAACACAGACTTGATTGATAAATAGTGCCTCTGTGTAAGAAAAATTCAAGAGTGAATGGCTCAAAAAGAAGATGTTATAAATGCCTCCCAAAGCACCACCCAAGGCATTGATAAGCAAGACAGCAAAGAGCATAAAACCAAAGTTTTTCTGTCCACTTTTAAGAAAAACGAGACGTAAATTTCGGTAAATCGATAGAAACTGATCTTTGATAGAGAGAGTCTCATTTTTCAGTAATTCACCATCAGCAGATGAAATTGACAGGCTTAATTTGCTTTTTCCTAAAAAGAGAATAGCGGCTGATACTAGGAAAAAACAGGCATTGATTCCCGCAACGAGAGAAAAATTATTGACCGATAGACCTAAGAGCCAGACTCCGAAAGCTTGACCACCAATAGCTGAAATATAGGTGATAAACTGGGAAAAAGAATAAGCCTCCATCAGATCATTTTCAGCCACTTTTTCCTTAATAAGAGGCATGCGCAAACCACCTGCAAAATCACTGATCACATCACTGATGACATTAATCAAACACAGGCTGGAAAAGGCAAAGAGACTGGCTTGACCAAGTACCAAAGCTGCTAGGAAAAAGAGAAGAGCCTGAAACAAACCGCTATAGGTCATCCATTTGACCTTGTCCCTCGTGTAATCTGCCCGAATCCCTACAAAAACTGTAAAGAGAGTCGGAAGAATCATGACAATATTCGCCATAGCAACAGCAAAAGAGGCTTGTGGCAAGGTCGATGCATAGACGATAAATACCAGGTTAAAAATCGAAGCACCAAAAGCATTGAAGAATCGTGACAAAGTCAAGAGTCGATAAGCTTGATTTCTAAACAATAGTTTCATAGATAATCTCCCTTCTTGTTCTAATCCCTATATGAAGTATGACTATAGTATAGCACTTAGAAATTTGAAAGGGTAAACTTTTGAATATATGCAACACACAAAAAAAGCTAAAAAAACGATAAAATCTCTTTGATGACATGAGAGAGGACAAGAGTTCTATCGCTTCAAATTTTAAATTATTTTCTTAGTTTGCAGATATTCAACAATCTGTTGCTTTTCTGTAGTATTCGGCAGATTTGTTACAGCCAAGCATCTCAAAAATATGGACAGCATCTTCCATCTTTTTTTGTCCTTCCTTGACTCTGCCTTGCTTGCTATCAAGGAGACCTTCTGCCCACAAATAGACAATTCGGAAATAGGTCTCGTTTTCCTTGTAGAAATGCTCTTCGATAACACGTTTAAAATAATAAGCATTGGTAAATTCTTCACACTCAATGCTGGCTAAAAAACCATTCAATAGCATGGTGTGAAACAGGTTTCGGTTCCCCTTCATCTCCATTAGAAAATCAGATTTTCGGACCATTTCTCGTACATATCTAGTGAAAAGAGGAACAGATAAGAGTGGGGAACTAACTGAGAACAAATTGAGCTCATAGTTCCCCCAAATCTCGGTAGAAAACAGGTAATCATGAAGGACTTCCCCTTCCTCTGTTGTTAACTCTACCGTTTCATCCATACTCTTCATATAAGACTTGATCATAATGGCATTTAGAATATGTTTCTGTTTGTTTTGAGAATTGGCATACTTTTGATACTCCTTGCGATACAAGTCCTCGAGAGGTGCTATGTTCTTTGGGTCCAAGATATCTGTGATTTCTTTTCTCAACTCAGAATCGGTATCATAGTGAAAACCTCTCGCTAGGAAGAGGATTTCCTCCACACTCGCAGATATATTTTCCAGTGCAGATAGAAACTTTTCCACTGAAAGCTCACTCTGACCTGTTTCAAATCGGGACAACATGGACGGCGAAAATTGTCCCCCAGTTGCTTGTCTCAGCGAGATATTTCTTGACTCTCGTAATTGTCTAAAGACTTTTCCAATCTGCTCCATAGACTTCCCCTTAATTGAGTATTTTCTTCATTTTATCATATTTTTCAGAAAATTCATCAAAAACTTGCCAAATTGTCAGAATTATGAGAAAATAGAGGATATTTATCACGTGGAGGGACTGTTATGAGAGACGATATCAAAATCAATGACCGCGCTTTGGCCTTACAAGATCAAATTATCGAAAAACTAGAGAAGGTTTTTGATACAGATGTGGAATTGGATGTGTACAATCTAGGGCTGATTTATGAAATCAATCTGAACGAAACAGGTCTCTGCAAGATTGTCATGACTTTCACTGATACTGCCTGTGATTGCGCCGAAAGCCTGCCTATCGAAATCGTCGCAGGTCTGAAACAGATCGAGGGCATCGAAGATGTCAAGGTTGAAGTTACTTGGTCTCCTGCCTGGAAGATCACACGAATCAGTCGCTACGGCCGTATTGCCCTAGGTCTCCCACCTCGTTAAGCAGGCAAATCACTTTTGAAGATGAAAAAAAGCAAGCCGAAACTGGCTTGCTTTTTGAGTTTATTTTTTACCTGACTTATCCATATTCCAGAAGTCTGTCACGGCTCCGCGAGAAGCGGATGATACGATGTGGGCATATTTACCGAGAACACCACGGCTGTAAAGTGGTGGCAAGGTTGTTTCTGCCTTGCGTTTTTCTAGTTCTTCTTCCGATACGGCCATGGAAATTTCTTTGGTATCTTGGTCAACCGTAACGATATCGCCTGTACGAAGGTAGGCAATCGGTCCACCATCCTGAGCTTCAGGGGCGATATGTCCGACAACCAGACCATAAGTACCACCAGAGAAGCGTCCGTCTGTCAAGAGGGCAACCTTGTCTCCTTGACCTTTACCAACGATCATGGATGAAAGTGACAGCATCTCAGGCATACCAGGACCTCCCTTAGGTCCCACGAAACGAACAACGACAACATCGCCATCAACGATTTCATCTGTCAGAACAGCCTGAATAGCATCTTCTTCTGAGTCAAAGACTTTGGCTGGTCCAACGTGACGGCGAACTTTAACACCTGATACTTTAGCAACCGCGCCATCAGGGGCAAGGTTCCCGTTCAAGATAATAAGCGGTCCGTCTGCGCGTTTTGGATTTTCCAGTGGCATGATGACTTTTTGACCTGGTGTGAGGTCTGCAAAGTCAGCCAAGTTTTCAGCAACGGTCTTACCAGTACATGTGATACGGTCCCCATGAAGGAATCCATTTGCTAACAAGTACTTCATAACCGCAGGGACACCACCGACTTCGTAGAGATCTTGGAAGACATACTGACCAGAAGGTTTCAAGTCGGCCAAGTGAGGTACACGCTCTTGGATTGTATTGAAGTCCTCAAGTGACAAGTCAACATTAGCCGCATGGGCAATGGCAAGCAAGTGAAGAGTGGCATTGGTTGACCCACCGAGAGCCATGGTTACTGTAATGGCATCTTCAAAAGCTTCACGAGTCAAGATATCTGATGGTTTGAGACCAAGCTCCAGCATCTTGACAACAGCTCGTCCTGCTGCTTCGATATCTTCTTTCTTGTCAGCTGATTCAGCTGGGTGAGATGAAGATCCTGGCAAACTCATACCGAGAACTTCGATAGCAGTCGCCATGGTATTAGCTGTATACATACCACCACAGCCACCAGGGCCAGGGCAGGCATTACATTCAAGACGCTTCACGTCCTCAGCTGTCATGTCACCATGGTTCCACTTACCGATTCCTTCAAATACAGAAACCAAGTCGATGTCTTTGCCATCAAGATTTCCAGGGGCGATAGTACCACCGTAAGCGAAAATAGCTGGGATATCCATATTGGCAATGGCAATCATAGAACCAGGCATGTTCTTGTCACAGCCACCGATAGCGACAAAGGCATCGACGTTGTGACCACCCATAGCCGCCTCGATGGAGTCCGCGATGATGTCACGAGATGTTAGAGAGAAACGCATACCAGGCGTTCCCATGGCGATCCCGTCTGCTACGGTAATGGTTCCAAATTGTACAGGCCAGGCGCCAGCAGATTTGACACCTTCTTTAGCCAGTTTCCCGAAATCATGCAAGTGAATGTTACATGGTGTATTTTCCGCCCAAGTTGAAATCACTCCCACAATCGGTGTTTCAAAGTCCTTATCTGTCATACCAGTCGCACGAAGCATAGCACGGTTAGGTGATTTCACCATGCTGTCATAAATGCTACTGCGGTGACGTTTATCTAATTCAGTCATCTTATCCCTCCCGTTTCAGTTTTTACTATTATAGCACAATTTCCGCATGAAGAACAGAATAAAATTCTTGAATTTTCAGAAAATTTCGATTAACAACTTCTAATTTTTTCATCTTTTTTTGTCAAGTAACTTTACTTTACAAAAAAAATGTGTTATCCTAGTATGGTTGATGAAAATCAGTAGATTGAATCGAATTTAAATACCTAAAGGAGAAATCAAAATGGCAGTACCTGCACGTCGCACTTCAAAAGCGAAGAAAAACAAACGTCGTACACACTACAAAGTAACAGCTCCATCTGTAAACTTTGACGAAACTACTGGAGATTACTCACGTTCTCACCGTGTATCACTTAAAGGATACTACAAAGGACGTAAAATCGCTAAAGCTGCATCAGCTGAATAATAGAAGGGAGATACCATGCGCGTAAATATTACACTTGAACACAAAGAATCTGGTGAACGCTTGTACCTTACTTCTAAAAACAAACGTAACACTCCAGACCGTCTTCAATTGAAGAAATACTCACCAAAACTTCGCAAACACGTTGTGTTTACAGAAGTTAAATAAGCACACCTAACTCAAAACGCCTTACTGGGCGTTTTTTGCTTTATTGGTTAGCGATTTATAGCCCCTCAGGAGAGATTTATGGCATTTTATCTTTGGATGTTCCCTCTACTCTTTATCTTTCACGATATGGAAGAAATTATCGGTCTTGTCCCTTGGATTCATCTCAACGAAACCTTACTGGCTCAAAAGGCTCCAGCTATTCTCAAGATTCACAAAGGAATTACAACAGAGGGATTTGCCCTTGCTGTTTTTGAGGAATTTATTCTTGTCTTATCCATCACTTTATTAGCGTATTTTACTCAATCTAGAGTACTCGAATTAGTTTGGTTAGGAGGATTTGTGGCCTTTGCACTCCATCTCTTGCTCCATATCGGGCAAGCAATCTTTCTTGGTAAGTATATCCATCCCTGCTCTGATTACTTCTGTCCTCTGTTTCCCTATCAGTGCTTATTTGATTACAGACATTGTACATTTGTGGCGAGTTTCGACCAGCGAATTTTTCCTATTTTCACTGGTCGGTTCAGGCATCGTCGTCATCAATCTCCTCTTTGCTCTCTGGCTTGGGAGAAAGTATTCCACCTGGCTTGCCTATAACCATTAACAAAAGTTCCTTGCAATTTCATTTTGCAGGGAATTTTTTTATCCCCCTTCACAGTTAATAAGTGTTCTATAGTTTTTTTAAGACAAAGTAAAAAGCCCACTGTTGTAGGCTTTCTGTAAGATATTTCTTAAAATTAAAGCATTTTGTTGTAGAATTCAACGACAAGTGCTTCGTTGATTTCTGGGTTGATTTCGTCGCGTTCTGGCAAGCGAGTCAATGAACCTTCCAATTTTTCAGCGTCGAATGATACGAATGCTGGACGTCCAAGAGTAGCTTCTACTGCTTCAAGGATAGCTGGAACTTTCAATGATTTTTCACGAACTGAGATTACTTGACCTGGAGTTACGCGGTATGATGGGATATCAACACGTTTTCCGTCAACAAGGATATGACCGTGGTTTACGAATTGACGAGCTTGACGACGAGTAGTCGCAAGACCAAGACGGTAAACAACGTTATCCAAACGACGTTCCAAAAGAAGCATGAAGTTGAAACCTAGGATTCCGCCTTTGATTTTTGTAGCTTGTACGAACAAGTTACGGAATTGTTTTTCTCCTACACCGTAAGTGAAACGAAGTTTTTGTTTTTCAGCCAATTGCAAACCGTATTCTGACAATTTAGAACGGTTGTTTGGTCCGTGTTGTCCTGGTACGTAGTTACGACGTGCCAATTCTTTACCTGTACCTGTAAGTGAAAGGCCAAGGCGACGAGCTTGTTTCCAAGATGGTCCTGTATAACGTGACATATGTATGTCCTCCTGATATAAATAATATTTCGGTGGAAATAGTCACTTAGAAAGCCCTGATTCGTGCAGATGCCCTTCGCCTAAACAGCCAAGGTTACTTGTCATAAGACACCTGTTGACGAGCTTCATGCTTTCCTGCTGCTATTTCACACAAAGGCTATTGTACCATGAATAGCTAGATTTGTAAAGGGATTTTACGGCTTTATTTTAAATTGAGGCTGAATGTAAACTTGCTTCCTAAGCCATATTGACTTTCTGCTGTGATTTCGCCACCAAGCTGATGGGCTAGTTCTCGTGCAATCGCAAGACCTAAGCCATGCCCACCCGTCTTCATATTGCGCGAAGTTTCTACACGATAAAGTCGTTTAAAGATCTTTTCCAAATCCTCAGGATGAATTCCCTGCCCCTCGTCTTTCACACTGATTCTCAGCTCTTGCTCTGTTAATTGGGCAAGAACCTCGATTCTGGTTCCTGGTTCTGAATATTTAAAGGCATTGTTTAACAAATTGACTAAAATGCGAGAAAGTTTGTCAGAATGGCTCTTGATTTTCGCCGACTCAGGTGACACTTGAATGTAAACATCTCGCTCCTCTTGTTCAATCTGGAGTTGAAATTCACTCATTGACTCAATCAGCAATTGATCTAAAAAGACCTCTTCGACTTCTTCATCAGCAGTATCTTGAGGTTGGGTGTTAAGAGTCAGAACATCCAATTCCTCTACTAGCTTGTTTAGACGCTCAGTTTGCCGACCAATCGTGGTTAAATAGTGGAGCCGCTCCTCTTCCTTAATCACTCCATCTAGAATTCCCTCCACAGTAACCTGAATGGAGGTAATGGGAGTTTTAATATCGTGAGAGAGCTGTGCAATCATCATTCTCTTTTCTTGCTCACTCTCATCAAGTGATTGAAAGGTAGCCTGCAAATTGTGGGACATGTCATTAAAAGCCTGGCCCAGCTCTTGAAATTCTAATGGGCCTTTGGTTTCGATTTCTGTGCTGAAATCCTTGCTTGCTATATCCTGAGCTTGTTTTTTCAAATGTTTCAGAGAAGAGAACACTGGCGACAAAAGAAAGATGCTCACTGCAGCGCCAATGAAACTAGCAATCAAGGTCATTCCAACTAGAAAGTAAACTTCACTTTTCTCGATCAACATCCGTTGGACTGCCCAGAAAACGACCAAAATCGTTAGTAGAGTCGACACTAGATACCCCACTAAAATATAGTTTTTTAATTTCATTTTCTACCTCTTGGTCTTTCCATCTTATAGCCCAAACCCCAGACAGTTTTGATAGCAGGAGCATTGGAATTCGTATACTTGGTCAACTCTTGCCTCAAAGCATGGATATGAACATTGAGTGTATTGGTATCATCCACATAGTCCTCTTGCCATACCTTCTCGTAAAGTTCCGTCTTTGAAAAGACTCTCTCGGGATTGCTGGCTAATATCCATAGAAGTTCAAAGGATTTTACTGTCAATTCCAAAGGTTGCTCCCCAATGCGAACTTCATGAGTCACATGGTTGATTACCAAGTCACCAAACTCGATCTGTTCTGTCTCTCCTCCACGGCTAAGGCGACGCAAGATATTATTCACTCTTAAAACCAATTCGCGTGGGCTAAAGGGCTTGACTATAAAATCATCTGCCCCCAAGCTTAAGCCATAAATTTTATCCTGTTCGCTTGTCTTAGCAGTTGTAAAGAGGAAGGGTTGATCCGGAGCGATATACTGAACTTCACTGATAAAATCATAACCGTCCATATTGGGCATCATGATATCTGTGATAATGAGGTCGATAGATTTTTTTCTGAAAAGCTCTAATCCCTCCTTGCCATCATGGGCGACCAAAACGTCGTAACCTGCCTGTATAAGATAGCGGTTTTGAATATCTAGAATATCTATCTCATCATCAACCAGCAAAATTGTTTTTTTCATCTGACACTCCTTCGATAAAAACAGTGTTATACTTGCTTTAGTATAACACTATTTTCCCTAATGTTTAAGTGATTTGAATCTTAATCTTCCCGTTTGGTTGTCAAACCCAAAAGTCCAACAAGACCTGCCAAGGCTAGACCAAAGATACCAAGGCCAGCTGTAGCTGTTTTAGCTTCCCCAGTATTTGGTAGCATCGCTTTATCATCTTTTTTCATCATATTAGCCATTGGGCTAGAAGCTGGTTGATCGACCTTCATATCTGACATATGGTGATTTGTACCCATCATACCCTCAGTCGTACCTGTAGAGCCTGTTTCAGAAGGCTTCGTATTCATCTGACCTTGTTGAGATGGTATTGTCGCCATTTCTTTTCCATGAAGCTGAATCGTTACTTGACGAGTAGCAATCAGATTGGTCAAATCAGGTTTGCCGTCTTTAGCGCCATAAACTTTAACAGTAGCTAGGTATGTATGTGTTCCGTTAGCTCGAAGTTGCTCCAGCAAGGCCTGACCATCTTTGCCAACCGTATTGCCATTCAAATCCACTTCGTAGAAATATTGGCCTTTAACCAAGCCTTCAAGTGGCAATAGAGCAGGATTTTTAGCTGTTCCGTTGTCTGACCATGGGGCTTTGTCTGAAGCTTTTAACAAGAGGCGAGTCAACATACCATCTCCACCAAAAGCTTCGTATGGAATAACTTGGTTGACACCGGCTGTGAATGGACCTGGGAAGTTGGCTTTGTCCAAGTAAGTAGCTGGGACATCTACTGTATCTTTGGTGTTATCAGCTACACTTTTTTGCACTTCAGCTGGGGTGATCAAACCATTCAAATTAACAGTCAAATCTTTAGTCGCTACCAGATTAGTTAAGTCAGGCTTGCCGTCTTTTGCACCGTACACCTTGATGGTTGCCTTATAACTTTGAGTTCCATTTTGTTTCAAGAGGTCAAGCAGCTCTTTATCTGATTTTCCTTGGGTGCCTGCCAAGTCTACTTCGTAGAAGTAAAGGCCTTTGCCCAATTTCTCTACTGGTGGGAGAGCTGGATTTTTAGCTGAACCGTTGTCTGACCATGGAGCCTTGTCTGAGGCTTTCAAGATAAGGCGTGTTAACATACCGTCACCGGCAAAGAACTCGTATGGAATAACTTGGTTGACACCGGCTGTGAATGGACCTGGGAAGTTGGCTTTGTCCAAGTAAGTAGCTGGGACATCTACTGTATCTTTGGTGTTATCAGCTACACTTTTTTGCACTTCAGCTGGAGTGGTCGCTGGTTGCGCTTCACGGTCTTGTCCAGAAACTGTAGACGCAGGACTTTCCATAGGTTTAACTGCATCTTCTGTTTGTTTCTTAGAATCTGGCTTTGCTTGCATTTCTTCTTTTGGTGCCACTACTGGCTCTTTAGCAGTTGCGTCCGCTTTTTCGGAAGAGCTTGTGGTATCCACACTTGCTTTAGGTGTTGGAACAGACTGTTCTGAAGGAAGAGCTACATCAACTGCTTTTTTGAGAACCTCTGCTGGTAAGTCGCTCTTTTCACTTACCGAAGCAGCGTCTGGCACGACTTGAGCAGGGGTCGGATTGACGACATCAGCACGTGCAGAACTTGGTTGACCGACTAGGACAAAGAAGCCACTGGCCACAACAACTGAAGCAACACCGACACTGAGACGGCGAATAGACCAACGAGTATATCTTTGATTTGGATTGAATTTCATAGGATTCTCCTTAGAGTTTTCTTTTTTTTGATGACTCTAGTATAATCTCCTAAAATTAAAAAGGATTAAGAAAAAGTTAAAATTTTTCTTAAATCCCTCTTATAAAATACTTATATTGACTCATTAATCATTGAAAAAGAGAGTAGTCCTTCCTTTCCTACTCACTCAGCTCTGCTAGCGTATCCAAATGTTGGTTATTAATGACTGCCATGATATAGGTATCTGCCTGCAAGAGGTCATTGGGTCCGAATTGGACATCCAGAGGAGCATTTTCGTAGGCACGAAAACCAAGTACATTGAGGTTGTATCGCCCACGTAAATCCAACTGACTGAGGCTTTTACCTACCCATGATTGGGGGATTTTCATCTCGACAATCGATACATTCTTGTCCAACTGAAAGACGTCTACGCTGTTATGAAAGAGGATGGTCTGCGCCAAAGAGCGCCCCATTTCAAACTCTGGTGAAATGACTGCGTCTGCGCCAATTTTTTCCAACACCTTTTTAGCTGTATGGCTTTTAACCTTGGCAATGACGGTCGGCACTCCTAGACTCTTGCAGTGCATAACCGCAAGAACACTGGACTCTAGATTTTCCCCCGTTGCGACAACTACGGTATCACAGGTGTCAATCCCCGCTGATAGAAGGAGTTCTTCATCCGTGATATCTCCAACTACCCCTCGCGCCAGCACAGGTTCAAATTGATTAATGCGCTCCTCGTGGTCATCAATAGCAATGATATTCATGTCATGCTTGGCTAGGGCAGCCAAAACACTGCTCCCAAAAATTCCCAAGCCTAAAATTCCAATTGTCCGATCTGACATCGTTCTTCCTTTCTTATCCGATAGTGATATCTGCTTTCATATAGTGAATCGTATCTTTCTTGTCTGGCTGGTATTCCGCTACACTGACCAGTAGTGTCAAGGGACCAATACGGCCGATAAACATCAACAACATAACGATGCTAAGGGCTAACTTACCTAACTCCGGCGTTAAATTTGCCGTCACTCCAACTGTCGCAAGGGCTGAAATGGTCTCAAACATGAGGTAGATAAAGCGCGGATTTCCCTCTGCTGTTATTCCTAGCAGGATCAAGCCCAGCAAGAAAGTTAGCAAGAAGATAATAAAGACACTGAAAGATTTTTGCACGGTTCGGGGTTCAATGGTCCTCCGAGCCACATTGGCATGAGGCAAGCCCAATAGTTCGCTGCGGGCAAAGACCAACAAGACAAAGAAGATCGTAATCTTGAGCCCTCCTGCTGTCCCTCCAGGTGCCCCTCCCAGAAACATCTGTAGGATATAGATGAACAAGGTCACCGGTCGAGCCTGTGTGTAGTCAATTGAAGCAAATCCTGCCGTTCTCATGCTGACGGTCTGGAAAAAGCTAACCAGCAGTTTTTCTGGGAAACTAAGATTTCCAATCGTCCCAGAATTGTTCCACTCAATTAAGAGAGTCGATACTGTTCCAAAGATCAGAATTCCCGCAGTTAAAAAGAGAACCAGCTTGGTATGGAAGCGCAGACGGCGTTTTTTCTTTTTCCCAATCTGGGTCGCTAGGTCAAACCAGACCATAAATCCTAGACCACCTGTGATAATCAAGCCTGCAATCACTAGATTGATCAAGGGATCCGTTTGAAAGGCTACCAAACTCGTACTTCCAAAATTATCAAATCCAGCATTACAGAAAGCTGAAACAGCCAAAAAGATAGAGGTTAATATCCCTCGCCCCCAGCCAAATTCCGGAATAAAGCGAAAACTTAAGAGAACGGCACCAATCCCTTCCACCAGGAAAGTCGTCAGAAAGATTGAGCGGATGAAGTCCTTTAGAGACTGGGTTTCTCCATAAGCAAAACTTTCTTGAATGGTCTCACGGCCACGAAGACTGAGCTTTTGCTTGCCTTGGATATAAAAGATTCCGATAAAGGTCATAAGCCCCAAACCACCGATCTGGATCAAAATCATACAGAACAACTGACCCCAGATATTGTAAGTAGAGGCTACCGGCTGGGTGAAAAGCCCTGTCACACAGACCATGGACACCGTTGTAAAGAGATGATCAAAGTAGGTCGCTTGTGACGTAGCTGCCTGCACAAAGGGGAGACTTAAAAGAAGAGAGCCCAAGAAGATTACTAGGGCAAAACTTAAAAAGATGCGACGGGCTGGTGATAACCGAGACAGCGTCGTCTTGATTTTTTCCAAAAAAGATTTGAATAACATAGCTACATTCTACCATAAAAACAGTCAGAACACTCACATGTGGTGCACAATGGCAAGACAGAGTTCGAGTGCCTTATCAAAAGCTTCTGAGCCCCAGTCACGACTGTCGTAGTTGTCCAGATCTGCCAAGGAATCTGCAGTAAAGAGCAATTCCCCCCAGACAACTCCACGTAGCTGAGCTACTGCCGCAAGAGCCGAGCACTCCATCTCCACAACAGCACAGCCCTCTTCCTTGCGATAGGCAACCTTTTCAGCTGTCTCTCGGTAAAAACCATCTGTCGTCCAGGTCATGACTTCCTCGTAAGGAATGCCTCTTTGCTCCAAAACTTGCTCAATGGCAGAGACAGCCTCAATCTGCATCTCCATATAACGAGAAGGTGCTACATAGTGGTAGCTGGTCCCCTCATCTCGCAGAGCCCGAACAGGGACGAGAAAGGCATTTTCCTCTATATCGGCTAGGACGCCACAGGTTCCAGTGGAAATGATTTTCTCCACACCATAGCCAACCAACCAATCCATAAACTGGGCCGCTGGGGCAGAGCCCACGGGTGCCTGGGCCAGACAGATCTCCTCGCCCTTGTAGTTGATGACATAGACTGGATAAGTCTTGGTAGCCGAAACGAACTCACCAATACAGTCCGCCCCTACTTCCTGGGCATAGCGGTCAATCTCCTCCTCCAAAAACGCATAAATACACTTCTTTGGCAACTTTAAGTCCAATCCCTCGTGATTTGGCATAAGGACCGCCTGAGGATTGTCATCAAACTCTAAAATGGGAATCGCATGTTTCTGAATCATAGCCCACCTCCTCTAATTTTGTACTATTGTATCAAAAGCTGACGGAGTGTCAAGGAGTTATCTTTACATTTCCTCTAGTAACAACACAAAAACTCTCCCTTCTCTTTCGAGAAAGGAGAGTTTTATTTTATGGGTGTCCACCAGGTGCACCACCACCGGGACCACCATTTCCTTGAGGGCCTCCATTTGGTCCACCGCCTCCAGGCATAGAGTTGACAATTTCCGTTTGTTTTTCGCCGTTGAGATAGATATCTCCACCTGTGTAGGTCGCAGTTCCATCAAAATCAAAACCTGTTTGACCAGTCATTTTAATGGTTCCGCCTGTAACTGTGATATTACCGTTCGAGTCGATTGGATCTGTATCTCCTTGGCCGACTTCTACTGTCAGGTTCCCACCGTTCATGGTAAAGAAGATTTCACTCTGTTGGGCATTTTTATTAGCTGCGTTGACTCCATCATCTGTCGAATAGATGCTAATGTCCCCACCGTTGATAGTGATTGACTTACCTTCAAGTCCTTCTGTCGAATTCTTGACGGTGTAGGTACCACTATCGATAACCAAATCACCTGATGCGTGGATGCCATCATCTCCTGCTGTGACGGTGATGTTGTTGTTGGATAGGTACATGGTTCCGACTGAAGTATCCTCGTCATTGTCCACCTTGACCCCATCTTCTTTGGCGTCGATAGTCATGGTCGTACCAGTGATGTTGAGTTCATCATTAACATTAAAGGCATCGCCAACTGCTGTGATGTTATAGGTTCCGCCCGTGATGTGGAGAGTGTCATTAGCCTTGATACCGTTGTTCTTCTTGCCATCTACATTGAGAGTTCCTTTCCCGTTGATGGTCAAATCCACCTTAGAAAAGAGAGCTGCGTCTGCTTTTTCGTCGCTGTTAGAGCTTGAGTCAGAGAGACTGTTGGTGGTTCCCTCTGCTAGAGTCAAGTAGACATGGCCAGCTGATGTCGCAGATATCGCTGCATTGGTATTGGTCATGGTCGCACCTTTTAGGACTAGATGAACATCTGCAGACTTATCTGCCTCGACCTTGATCTGCACTCCGTCAGACTGACCTGAAATTACATAGGTTCCAGATTTTGTGATGGTCACTGTTGATTCAGAGACTGTCACCCCATCTCCAGAGACGTTTGCTGATGAGCCAGATAGCTCAATCTTAGAAGCTGTGCTTTCATCATAAGAAGTATCATTGTCCTTCTCTGTAAAATAGGATGATTGGTTTGTCTTTGTTGAAGTTGTTGTGGCACTATTTGTCGTTGCATTGGTATTGGATGTAGTTGTTAACTGGGCACATGATGCCATCAGCACCATTGCCGTTAAACTCGTTGCGAGTAGGGTCCATTTTTTTGATTTCATACCTTTTTCCTCTCCTTCGTATGATATAGCTAGACAGTCTACAGAAGATTCCTGAAACAAAACTAAAACTTTTCTGAAAGTTTCCTTAAATTTAGTTTGGATTAGATTTCGCCTAGTAATTTTTTAGAAAGGACTGCTAGAAACAATTTTTGAACGCTAAAATACCTTTAATAGATTTTTTAAACCAACACCCCCAGTGCGATGTCTCCTTGACCAAGAAAGCCAAAAAGAAGAAAAATTTATAAGACTAAAACTCATAAAAAGAACAGCCCTAGCTGTTCCTTTTCACTTCTATTTCACAGGTATTTCCTTAATCACACGCGCAGGATTGCCAGCTAGGACGACATTGTCTCCAAAGGACTTGGTAATCACGGCCCCTGCTCCTGCAACGACATTATTTCCCAGTGTCACTCCAGGAAGGACAATGACGCCACCTCCAGCCCAGAAATTATCTCCGATGGTGATGGGCTTGCCGTATTCGACCCCTGAATTGCGTTCATGCGGATCCAGTGGGTGGAGTGGGGTTAAAAACTGACAGTTGGGGCCAAGCATGGCGTTGTTCCCGATGCGAATCGGACAAACATCCAGCATGGTCAAGTTCCAATTAGAATAAAAATTTTCCCCTAGATGGATGTTGACCCCATAATCGACCACCAGGCGTGGATTGACATAGAGATTTTGCCCAGTTGAACCAAACCAAGTCTTGATAATCTCCGCACCTTTTAAGGGATCTAGCTCCTGATTGAAATCAGCCTGCTTCTGACGTGCTGTCTGAGCCAAGGCCCGTAATTCTGGATCCGACGGACGGTAAGGCTCCCCTGCTATCATTTTCTGGTATTCGCTGGTCATCTCATCACCTCATACTTACTTTGGACCCATCATATCAAAAAGACTGTGAAAGGTCAAGAATAGCCTGCTTTCTAAACTCTCGAAACGAATCCCCTCCCAAGTCAAAACAACTTGCTTGACAAAAGCTTGACTTCATGATTTAATATACCCCATAAGGGTATATTTGGAGGTGCCTATGTTTCACTTATTTACAAAAATTGACAGTATTTCTACCAGCGAGTTAGAAGCTAAACTCAGAGAACCAATTCAGCTACTAGATGTTCGGACGCCTATGGAATTCCGTAGAGGTCATATCAAAAATGCAAAAAATATTCCTTTAACGGAAATCGGTTCTTACACACCTGCAACAAAAGAAACACTTTATGTCATTTGTCATTCTGGTGTACGAAGCAAACTAGCTGCGAAGAAGCTAAAGAAAAAAGGTTACGATGTCGTCAATGTTCGAGGCGGTATGAGCGCTTGGACAGGTAAGGTCATCTAGAAGCATAAAGGAGAAAGTCAATGAAAGTTATCATTGTTGGAGGAGTTGCAGGTGGTATGTCAGCAGCAACCCGCCTCAGACGTCTCATGGAAGATGCTGAAATCACTATTTTTGAAAAAGGTCCCTTTGTTTCCTTTGCAAACTGCGGACTTCCTTACTATGTTTCAGGAGAGATTGCAAACCGTGATAGTTTATTGGTCCAAACTCCTGAAAGTCTCAAGGCACGCTTTAATCTTGAAGTACGACCATTTCATGAAGTCATCCAGATTTCTCCAGCAGAACACACTGTGACAGTGCAACACGATGGACAGGAATTCACAGAAAGCTACGACAAGCTGATTCTCTCTCCAGGAGCTAAACCATTTGTTCCTACCATTGAAGGGCTAGCAGAGGCTAAGAATGCCTACACGCTTCGCAATGTTCCCGATCTCGATGAGATTATGGCAGCCTTGGACAATCATCCAAAAGAAGCTGTCGTTATCGGTGCAGGCTTTATCGGGCTTGAAATGGCTGAAAATCTGGCAAAACGTGGATTGCAAGTCACCATCGTGGAGAAAGCACCCCATGTCTTGCCACCATTAGATCAGGAAATGGCGGCCTTTGTCCAAGCAGAATTGGTCAAAAACGGCGTTCGCGTTATCACTTCTCAGTCTGCGACTCGATTTGAAGATCAAGGAAAAACCATCGTTCTCGAAAACGGTCAAAAGATTGCTTCTGACCTCACCATCCTTTCTGTCGGTGTTGAACCTGAAAACGAACTGGCTCAGGCAGCTGGGATTGAACTGGGACTACGTGGCGGTATCTTGGTCGACGAATACTACGAAACCAGTCAAAAAGATATTTTTGCAGTTGGGGATGCCATCGTCGTCAAGCAAGAGATTACTGGCCAAGACGCCCTCATCTCTCTAGCTTCTCCTGCTAATCGTCAAGGACGCCAAGTGGCGGACGTCATTGCAGGACTCGGTCGTACCAACAAGGGCAGTATCGGCACTGCTATCGTTCGTGCCTTTGATATGACAGCTGCTTCGACTGGTCTCAGCGAACGTAGTCTTGGCATGAATCAACTTCCTTACAAGGCCCTTCATGTCAGTGGGAAAGACCATGCTGGTTATTATCCAGGTGCTACTGATATGACCTTGAAGCTCCTCTTTGACCCAACCACTGGAAAAATCTACGGTGCCCAAGGAGTCGGGAAGAAAGGCGTTGACAAGAGAATCGATATCCTGGCAACTGCTATCAAGGGAAATCTCACCGTATTTGACTTACCAGAGTTAGAGTTCACCTATGCGCCACCATTTGGCTCCGCTAAGGATCCCGTCAATATGCTGGGCTACGCAGCCTTGAACCTTATCGAAGGTCTCAGCGATAATGTTCAATGGTACCAGCTCGAAGACGAACTAGCTAAAGGAAAGAAATTCCTAGACGTGCGGACAAGTGGCGAATTTCAGAGTGGTCGACTCAGAGTCGACACCATCCACATTCCCCTAAACGAACTTCGTGAACGCTTGGATGAACTGGACAAGAACCAAGCCTACATCGTTAGCTGCCACAGTGGTTTGCGCAGCTATATCGCAGAGCGTATCCTCAAACAAGCAGGATTTACCGTTCAAAACCTTGACGGCGCTTATTCACTATACAAAATGGCTAACCCAGAAGGAGTAGAATATGGTAACTAATATCAGCATGGCTGACTTTTATGAAAAATATCAAAATGAAAAACTAGATCTTATCGATGTACGTGAAGTACATGAGTTTCAAGCAGGACATGCGCCAGATGCAAAAAATCTTCCGTTAAGTACCTTGGAGCAAGGCTACAAAGAACTCAAACCTGACCATGAATACCATGTCATTTGTCAAGGTGGAGTGCGTTCTGCCTCTGCCTGCCAATTCCTCAGCGCCCAAGGTCTTACCGTTACCAATGTAGAAGGTGGTATGAATGCTTGGCCCGGTCAAGTAGAATAATCAAAAAACCGATTAAGATGAACTTAGTCGGTTTCTTTAATCTTTATAACTCGATGATATGAACCTCATAGCCAATAGCTTCTAGGAATTTGAGTATATCTTTCGTATTCAAAAAGAGAGTTTTTTCATTGGTATTGGGGTGAAAACTCATCCGTTTTTCAGACATGATTTCTTTGTCGAAATAAACCTGAATGTTCTTGTCAGTATTGTTCAGCAAGCCAAATGGAGATACTGCACCTGCTGGTAACATCATTTTTTCAAACAAGCTCTCAGAGGAAGCCATACGGATTCTATTGGCTCCTACCAAGTCTTTCAAGAGGTCCATATCCAAACGTTTCTTATCATCCATAATCACGAGATAATAGGCTGTTTTCTTTTTGTTGGTGAGAAACATGGTTTTGGTACGGACACCTTCGATCCCTTCGATAAAGCTATCGGCTTGCTCTGTCGTCAAGGCTGGCTCGTGCTCCACGATTTCAAAGGGAATATCTAGCTCATTTAGCATCTCTACTACTTTTTCGTATGCTTCCATTCGCTTGCCTCCTTTAACTTGTCTCGTTACCTTTAATTATACCAAAAAATGGGTTTTCTTCCAAACTCCATCCAAGCATCTCTAGGTTTCTTTCATTTTCATACAAGTTATCTTAGACGGAACCCCAACTGTTAAGATAGGCATGATTTTCAGCCAGCAAGCATATCTTTTCTTTCCACCGCATAGCCACAAGGTATATCCGCGACTTGTCCGATAGATGCGTCTAGTTTAAATGCTTCAGCTAGGGAAATGAGGCGTGCATCCTCCTTGTAAACGTTCTAGCAATTACATATTTTTTGCATAGTCAAAACGCTGATTAATCTTTTTACTCAAAACAACTAATTCTCCCAAGATAGCCCTCTGGCATATAAAGAGGACATAGCTATCGCTGTCAATGTCCATTGCAGCCAAGCAGAAGCCTTGAGACTGCCACTTTTGATCCAGAGTTCTAGCCCAGAGGGGAATGTCTCCATCTTCTTCTAGCCAAGCTTGGTTTAAATGTAGACCCTGTTTCTGGGCCAAGGGCTCTAGCTGATAGAAAAATTCTTCCATATCTGACTGCCAATCTAACTCAACCAAGTCCTTGCTTTCTAGCAACTCATCAACCAAGCCAATCCATCTGATCGTCTCTTGGCCATCTTCTAAGTCGATACAACGCTCATCGTAGCGGTCTTCATTTTCTTGGAAATACCTTTGTGGATTTTCAAAACAGGCCTTTAATCGCGCTAATACTTCTCTATCATCTGTTAAGATTCCAGCAATTTCTAGATAGGTCTCCATCTCACTTGTTTGATCCTCGCGCATATCAACAACAATATCCCAACTTGTATAATCTGGCACCCTTCTCTGCTCTAGAAGCTCTTGAAGCATGGCAAGAACTTTTTCTAGGCGCATGTCTGTTGTCCCATAGATGACATTTTCATTGAGACTGGCTGGGTCAGCGATACTCACATCCAGACAAAAACCTTTTGTATCTTCTTCATAACAAACCTGGACAAAATCAGACACCAAGTGACCTTGCTCAAGTTTGATAAGCTGGTCGGGGATTAAAAAGACAAAATCCTTGGAACCCATACTAACACCTAACAGTTGGCTCTTCACATCCTCAAGACTAAAGTTTCTTAACTCTTGCTCACCATTATCCAAGGCCCAATCCGAAAAGAGTTTTTCTGACATCATATGCCAATCATCCCCGGCATCTTCTACTAGATAGTCTGGCGCAAAGATGCTAGAAGTCCCATCCGCTAACACCTTATCGACTTCCGCCTGCAACCATTTCTCCTTTAGTAGATGAATAAGGGCTAGAGGTAAGACTAGGCCTGGTAGACAAAACAAAATCCCTAGCAAGGCCAGACCTTTATAGTGATTAACCGTTGGAGCCCCTTGGGAAGCTTGATTTAAGACCTCAGCTAAAGAATCTATGAGTCCACCCTGATTGGTCAAATAGAGCAGAGCTCCTTCTCCAGCCAAGAGTAGTAGAAAAACCACCAGCATTTTCTGGGACACTCTCTTGCACATGTCAATCTTACTTGCCAAGGGAATTTTTTCTGCTTGGGGAATCTTAACAAACCACTTTTGAGTTCGTTCTTCTTTTGTCATCTTTCATCTCCTGTGATCTACTTTCTTATCCTTGTTCTAACACGTAGAAAACGACTATTTCCGTTTGATAAGGTATTGAACAGCCTTTTCTAAGCGTTCTTTTTGAGCTTCAGGGTCGTCTAGGGGTTGGTTGATGCAGGCTGTGAGATTCTCGGTAATGATCATCTCAATCACACGCTCCACACTCGAACGAACCGCTGTCAACTGAGTAATGATATCTGCACAATCACGCTCTTCTTCTATCATTTTTTGGATACCACGTAACTGGCCTTCTGAGCGTTTAAGCCGTGTAATATACTTTGAGTTTGTCATTGATTTATCCTTGGTCACTTTTTCTTCATTATATCTCTAATGGACTCCTTTGTCAAAATTCATTTCCTATCTGTATTTTTAGGAGGCAACCTTTCCTCTGTATCAGATAGAAAAGATTGATAAGTATGGAAATGGAAAAGAAAGTCTGTCCTCCTTGAAGCTCGATGGGAAGTCACGTTTCCTATTAACCAACTAACTTTTATGCCTTATATCTTGGACAAAAAGGCTAGGATCACTATCCCATAGACTAGGACTAGAGCCAGCTCAAATCCGATACCGAACCACTTGTAAAACTTGTCCATCCCGCTGTAACGTTCGACATAGGCCCTGGTCGACTTGTCTTGATCATACCAGACTGTCAGTTCCGAATGAAGGGGGAAATGGGTCTGCATCAATCGTTTGAAGGAAACAAAGGAGTTGCTGTAGCGAGTGATTGAAGGCGCTAGCATATCTTCTCTTGTATAGTCCTTTAAAAATTTAGTAGTCCCCCACGAAATTGTGACCGTTTTGAACATAAAATACTGCAAGGTTTTCTTATAAGTAATACCATCCACCGTGTATTCGACGATAGGTGGATACCCCTCACGAAAACGGCTATAGCCGATAACTGTTCCCTGTACGAATGACTGAGCAAGGCGGACCAACTTCTGATCTCGAAGATAAAGGTAGAGAAAGGTCCCGCATACAAACACAAAAGATAGGAAGGTGACGATTGTCCCAACTATCAAACCAATCACTTCTTTATTCATATGAACTCCTCCTGTTATTCTATACAGTAAAATCCCAAAACTAGCTCATCCAGAAAGGACATCGAAGCCCTTGAGTCTACTCTTCGGATTTTTCTTTTGACTGTTTTTCTCTCAAATCTTTCACAGATTTCGATATGATATCTCTCACCTGTTCGTCAGTAAGTCCTGGAATCTGGTAATATGGATTATTAGACTCGCTTTTTGAGGGTTTTGTTCCTGAACTTTCGGTTTTAGAACTTTGTTCAGTCGAAGACGAGGATTTAGACTCTGAGGAACTAGATTCTTTGGTCTTAGAGGAACTGGACGACTCAGACTCAGAAGGCTTGGACGTTTCAGGCTCTTTAGAATCAACCTTAGGAGGCTTATCTACTAGATCGTTCGACTGTTTCACGGGTTTATAGAATAGCCCAAAAGACAACAGCAAGGCCATCAAGATCCCAATACCAGCAAAGGTTCTTTTATTGGCTTCAGCCGAGGGAACCTTTACCCCCTTTGTACTGAGTATTTTCCATTCTGGATGCTCTTTTTCTATGGCTTTTTTCTGTCTCCTAAGAGGACCAAGTAGGAAATGATTAAAAGGCACAATCGTTACCATAGCCACCGTTACAAGCGGGACATAATTGGAATGACTTGATACCAGTAGAACATCGAGTATAGCGAGAAGAATGAAGAGGAAAAACCCCACAAACTTACGAACTTGATGCTCTTTTTTGATCTGCAAATATCTCTCTTGTGACATTATCATTCCCTCTTTTCTTTATTCTTTTGTGAGCTTTATTAAAAATTCGACTTACACCTTCAATACTCCTACCTTAATATCTGTATAGACTTTCCCATCAGAGATTGTAGTGAAAAAGAAGGGAGGGGTCAACTCACAATGTCCCTGATAATAGATATAACCAGCTAAGAAGCTTATACCCTCTTTCACTGACTCATCATCTGGTTCTAAAATTCTAGTTGAAACAGTATTTAAAACTTGAAACAGACTATGATACAAAAAGTCTTTCGGCAAAGCATTCTCAATACACTCTTCTTCTACTGGGATAAACAGTTCCATCAACACATCTTGATTTTCTTCTAACTTGGAATTGATTGTATAAAAGAATGGACCTTGAAGCGTATATCCTGCTTCTCTTACCTCGTCTAAAAAAGCGTTATAGGTGTCTGGCATCTCTTCTGGAGATACTGTATAATACCTTGAGATAACGTTTCTATATTGTATATCTTGGTATTCTGCCACGTTTTTAAATAGCATCTGAAATCTCCTTAATTGGGATATTAATTTCAACAAAGTGTTGCCCAAATATTGGCAAAATAGACAGAAAAACTGTATCTTCCAGCATTTCTAATCCCTCATCATGAATATACTGCTTCATTTCTTCAATTTTTGGAAGGAGATGTTCATCAAATGGAGTTACCTCAGAGACACACTGCTCAATTGTAAAATGTTCAATGTATTGAAATTCATCATTCCCTTCAATTGGGATATTTGTCGGAATATAAACCTTAAACAAGGCTTCTCCTGGCTTTCCAAAAGTACTCAAACATGTTTCTATCGTTGTCGGACCATTTTTATAGACCCCTGTTTCAAATAATAATTTTTCACAACCTTCAATCAAATCTAGAAAAGAATCCATGGCTACTTTTTTCTCTGTATAAGCAATATTACTGATATCTATTCTTATTAATTTCATTTTATTTCTCCTCTATAAATAAAGTTATTAGTGCTTTTCTTTTTCCAACCGGTAAATACTCGTGCATACTCAAGCCAATATAACGGAAGGCATGCAATACCTAATCCTACAAGACTAGTAGCAATATATTCCACGGGCAACATAAATAAACGGGCTATAATTGCTAAAATTGCTGCTAATAAACAAAGAATAACAGAAGGAATATGTAACATTGTCTTCCTGAATTCTCCAGATGGTAAGGTCTTAGCCTTAGGAACAATTAACAACTGGTAAACAAGGGTTAGCATCTGAAAAATAAAGCTCAAACCAATTAACATCATAAAGACAGACCAGTAGTTCTTCCCTAAAAATAAAGAACTCCCAAAAAGTAATTCAACATGAGAAATTAGCACGGAACTAGCTGGAACCAATTGTAATAATTTTGATTCGGTAAACTTTTGGAATAGCAAGAACATGAACAACAAAACCAATATATGATAAATAGTAATGTGAAAAACAAGGATACTCACATCGTGCACCTCACCTTTTATAAAAATAGACGCTATAAATATCAATAAAGCAAATACTACTTCAATTGTAGAAGCCCTTAAAAAGTCAGAGTTTTTTATAGGACTAGAATCCACAACTGCCATATTCAAAAATTCAACATACTTTTCTTTCATCTTATCCTCCTAGCATGAGCTGTACTACTAGCCACTCTAATTAATTTTATTTTATTGTGCCTCTATAAATAAAGTTATTGGTGCTTTTCTTTCTCCAACCTGTGAATACCTGAGTATAGCCGAGAATAAAGAACGAGTTCCATGAAATACTCATTCCTACTAATCCGATGATAATATAAATTCCAGATAACATAAACAATCGTGTTATGACTACTATTGCTGCTGACGTTATTGTTACAATAAGGGCTGGCAAGTGTAAGATATTCTTCTTATGCTCACTATCTGGCATTCGTTTGACCTTTGAAACAATTGATATTTGATAAAAAAAAAGTTTACTACTTGAAAAACAAAGCTCAATCCAATGAAAAGAAAGAATAGCAATAAATACTGTTCCCCAAAGAATATAGAGCTCAAAAAAAGAAATTCAAAATGAAGAAAAAGATACGAAGTCGTCGGAACTGATTGTAATAATTTTGAAGCGGAAAATTTTTGAAACAACAAAAATGCAAGCAATACTATTACCATATGGACAATAGTAACATGAATCAAAAATATACCAAGATTTTGCATTTGATTCTTTGTAAATATAGAAACAAGCAATACTACTGAAGTAAATAGAAATTCGATTAAAAATGTAAGATAAAAATGTAAATTTCTCACTGGTATATGACAAGTCATCAGTATATTCAAAAACTCAACATACTTTTCTTTCATCTTATCCTCCTAGCACGAGCTATACTACTAGCCACTCTAACTAATTTCATTTTATTTCTCCTTTGTAAATAAAGTTATTGGTGCTTTTCTTTTTCCAGCCAGTAAATACTCGTGCATACTCGAGCCAATAATAGGGAAGGCAGGCTATGCTCGCTACAACAAGGGAAGTAACTATATATATTCCTGGCAACATAAATAAACGTGCTATGATTACTACAATTGCTGAAATCAATAGGCAAATAACAGAAGGAAGAAATAAAAGATTCTTCCTATACTCACCATGCGGTAATTTCTTAGCCTTAGGAACAATTAATAACTGATAAACAAAAGTGAGTAGTTGGAAAATAAGGCTTAGACTAATCAATACCATGAAGACAGACCAGTAGTTCTTCCCTAAAAATATAGATCCCCAGAAGAGAAACTCAACATGAGAAATTAGAATAGAACTAGCTGGAATCAATTGCAAGAATTTTGACTTAGAAAACTTTTGAAATAACAAGAATATGGACACTAAAGCTAATGCATGATAAATAGTAATGTGAAAGATAATCAAGCTCACATCATGCATCTCACCTTTTATAAAAATAGATACTATAAATATTAGTAAAGTAAAAACAACCTCCATTGCAAAAGCCCTTATATAATCAAAACGCTTTATAGGACTAGTATCCACAACTGCCATATTTAAAAACTCAATATACTTTTCTTTCATACTATCCTCTTCTTACTTCTCTTCCCTAAATATCACTTTCCCCTGTTCATACTTTCGCACAGCTAAGAGCCAGCGGATTGGGTTGTTTTGGAATAAGAGCAGTACGACGCTAATTGGAACAATCGTTACTCCGATTGGTACCATGAACATCGATAACTCAAACCATTCATGCTCATAGTAAGGAATGAAGGTCGCAGGTATGGCAAAGAATACAACAATAACCAGACAGAACAAAAGAACAAGGATAACAAATAGATACAAGATGATTTTCTCGACTGTTGGTTTCTTATCTGGAGATTTTCTCCAAAATTCACTGCTTTCTACCGCTTCTTTAAACTGCTCTTCACTTGCTGGAACGACAGACTTGGTCCCACTATAGAAAAGTTTATCGAATCCATAAACACTTCCGATAAAAACGAAAAGGATTGCAGCTAGATGGATAGGTGCCATCCACTCACTCAATTTAAAAGGCGCTATCAAGGAACGAATCCAAATACCGATGATAGCAACTAGCAAGAAAGCAAAGAAGAGAATCCAAGGCCACTTGGATTTCTTTGAACTGATGGCACCTTCGGTGTCTGACGAGGCGCTAGATTCTGTCGCTAAAGCCTCTCTCGTCTTTGTGTTATAGTAGACGGATTGTAGGCTTCCTTGGCCTATATAAATGATTTTTCTCATCTTACATTTCTCTCGCTTTCCCTCGGCTATCGTCCTGTAATGTCTCCATCAGCTCCTTGAACAGTCGTTTGCGTGTTTTCATCCGTAAATCATAGACCATATATGTAAGAATACCAATCCCTAACATGTACATAATTAAAAATTGAAAATCAGAAACAGCCAGATAACGATAGGCTGAAAAAATCGTTATTAAAACAAAAATGTAGCCAACTACTGTCAACGCCCTAGATTTTCTCCTAAGGGTTTTGATATTGGCTTTTGTCAGCTGGACTTTTCTAAATCTATCTTTCTTCATGTTGCGTCGGGTAGATTTGGCAAGGAGAATGGTCCCGAAAATTAAAAACAGAGACATCAAGATCAAGAAAAGCAGATTAAAAGGGGAGGAGACATCTCCAAAGGTTTGGTTGAGCAACTTCGACAGCCGTTGCAAGGAATAGATTGCAATAGGGGCTGCAATGGCTGAATAATTCATGCCTTGTTTTACACCGTAGAATACTTGTTTCTTCAGATCATAATAAATAAAATAGTCCTCCAGGGGGCCCATACTGATTAAATTTTTTACACTTGTGTCCATCTATTTCCTGTCTCCTAAACTCAATGCGGATATTCAAACAGAATCCTACTTTCTCTTAAAAGCATCGTGACGACGATTGCGAGCAGTCTAGCTGATTTTTCGGCATTTGCCTTCCTAAAGAAAGAAAAGTTTATTAGTATTATAGCATGAACCCCCAGAAAAGGGGAAATATCCCCGACGGATACCTTTGCTAGGGCCAAGAAAGGCTTCGTCAGTTCATAAAAAGCGAACAAGTCCGCATTCTAAAAACAGAATACGAGCTTGTCCGCCTTTTTCTATGTCTCTAAAGTAAATGATGTGTTTTCCTCGTCTCATCGTGCCAAGCGAATGCGGGTCACAATCCCATCTGGGTCTACAAGATCCACTTCACTCGAATGTAGCCATTTGATCGGTGCTTCTAGCTCTTGTGCTTGCTTAACGATGTTCAAAAGTTCTTCCTTGCTTTCGACCTCAAGGACATAGTAGGCCAAGCCTGGCAAGCCTTGCTCACGCGGAGCCAGACCTCTTCCAGTCCATTCGTTAACAGCCAGGTGGTGATGGTACTGACCTGCCGCTATCCAACTAGCACTAGGAATGCTAAATTTATCTTCCAGCCCTAACACCTTTTGATAAAACTGACTCGCCGCGTGGCTATCCTTCACCGATAGATGGATATGCCCCATTCTCGTCCCTTCAGCTAGGATAAAGGGATCCACCTTTTCCCCTAACTCATAGATGTCCTGTGCCGCAAGGGCTTCGGTCACACCAATAATGCGGCCGTCTTCTCGAATATCCCATGAAGAAACTGGTTTATCACGGTAGAGTTCAATGCCATTTCCTTCCAAATCCTCCAGATAAAGGGCTTCACTGTATCCATGATCCGCACCTCCAACCAGAGGAATGCGTAAATCACTTAGGTGTTTCAAGACATCTGCCAAGGCTTTTCGTGTCGGCAACAAAATCGCCAGATGGTAGAGCCTATAATGCTCCCTTACTTCGCCAGACTTTTCCGCCTGAATCAAGTGGACCAAGGCTTTTCTACCAAGTCCCAAAATCGCTTCGGTCTCCGTTTGCGATAAAATCTCCAAGCCAATAATCTGGTGATAAAAAGCCGTTTGACTCTTCAAATCCTTGACATTTAAAACCGCCTCTGCTAGGTAAATGTGGCTTTTGTAAGCATAAGTCATAGGGTGTCTCCTTTTTGTTGTAACTTCATATATTACATCAATTACACACTATTGAGATAGAATGTCAACGAAGACAACTCAAAAGAGCTGGAAACCAGCTCTTCTTTTTATTTTACAACAAGCTCGTAGCGAGTTTTGCTGGTAAAGGTTTGCCCTGCTTTGAGAATGACTTGGTCTTTGAAGTCACTGTGAATAGCATCTGGTAAGGCCTGCGCTTCAAGGGCAATCCCATTGTGCTGTACCATTGGCTGGCCTCCTATGATGACACTCTCATCCACAAAGTTTGCTGTGTAGACCACAAAGCAAGGGGCTTCTGTCTTGAAGAGTAGGAAGCGACCCGAGTTTTGGTCATAAAGGAAACCAGCATTGTCATGACCTGTAGGGAGAACAAATGGGTGATCCAAACCAGATACCAGCTGGATTTGCTCATCGTCCTCTGCAAAGATATCCTTGAGCAAAGCACCATTGTAGATGTGTTTAACCACATCGCGATTGGCATCTGGAGTCTTTGCCGGAACCCCGTCCGGAGCAATTGGGTAAATGCCCTCCGTATTTAGCTGGAAGACATGGCGATCAATTGTCTGCGTGAAATCACCAGACAAGTTGAAGTAGCTGTGATTAGTTGGATTGACAAGCGTATCCTGATCTGTCGTCACCTTATAGCTGACTTCGTAGGCGCCAGTTTCTTCCAAGTGATAGCTGATCCAGATCTTGAGATTACCAGGAAATCCTCCTGTCTCGTCTGTACGCTCTGTGTAGAGAGTCAAGCCATGGTCGCTCACCTCGACCAATTCAAACAAGCTTGAATCCCAACCTGTTGAACCACTGTGGTTACAGTTGCTGGCATTGTTGACTTCAAGGTCATAGGTCTGGCCATTGAGCTCAAATGTCGCACCTGCGATACGGCCCGCTACAGGACCTACACTTGCTCCATGCTTGGGACTATTGCCTACATAGCTATCAAAATCATCAAAGCACAAGATAACATTGGCAAAATTTCCAACCTTGTCAGGCGTTACATAGCGCAAAATGGTCGCACCATAAGTCATGACCTCTAGCTGATAACCTGCCTCAGTCTCAAAGCGATAGGCCAAGACATCCTTGCCCTCATGATTTCCAAATACACGCTCTGTGTATGCTTTCATTCTTCTCTCCTTTGATCCATTTCTCTTAAGTAAACAAACCATAGAGAGCCTATTTACCATCTATGGTTGTAGTTTTTATTTTCAAAATCCTTTGTCACAAAACTCTAAGTATTTTCTTAACAAAAGGGGGTTCTTCTATACTTGTTTTATGCTTCCACACGTTCAGTCCATGAAGTCGCTGTTGTTTGAAGAACTTTGTTGAGTTCGTCAATGTTCTCAAAACCTGTCGTGCGTAACCATTCACGAGCTGCTGCTTCACCGTCTTTGATGTATGCTTCAACTGATCCTGCCCAGGTTGCGCGGCCGCAAAGAACACCGTTAAAGTTTGCACCTGATTCGTGGGCAAAGACAAGTGTTTCTTGGAAGAGTTTCGCTGATACACCTGCACTCAAGTATATGTATGGAAGATTTGTTGCTTCGTCTTGCGCTTTGAAGAAGGCTGCTGCTTCTTCACGTGTATGAACGATTTCACCATCACCAAATCCTTCAACGTATTTCACATTGACTGGAACTTCTACTTTCAAGACATCGATGTTAAAGCGTGGGTCTGAGAAGACCTTCATGGCACCGATAACCTTGTGTGGCTTCACTTTTGCGTATTCTGCAGAACCTGCATCAGCGATTTTTTCATCGTAAGCGAGGATTTCAAGGAAGAATGGAATGTCCTCTGCCACACACTCTGAACCGATGCGTTCGATGTAGGCTTGTTTTTGTTGGTTGAGTTCGTCAGAGCTGTCTACGTCATAGTAAAGCAAGAATTTGACAGCGTCAGCGCCTTGTTCTTTGATGCGTTTGGCAGACCAAACATCCAAGCAGTCAGGCAAGCGTTTGGTGCTTGTTGTGTCGTAACCAGTTTTTTCATAAGCAAGGAGAAGACCAGCATTTGGATCAAGGGCTTTTGTAGCTGGAAGACCATACTCAGGGTCAAGAAGCATAGAGGATGCGTATTTAGTCAATTCATCTGCTACCAAGACTTTGAGTTCTTCCATTTGAGCCACTGTTGGCTCTTCTGTTTGGTATTGAGCCATGAGGCGTTTCAAAGCGCCACGTTGGTCAAAGGCAAGAGCTGAGATAATGCCATTCTCGTCAGAGAGTTTTTGCAAGCAAGCTACTTTATTAGGACTTAATTGTAATTTACTCATAGACACTTCCTTATTTTTGATAGTCATGAATGATCACACCTTGTACCACACGGTTTACGGTACCAGTAGGAGACGGTGTATCTGGTTTATTTTTTACCTTGAGTGAAGTCAATAGGGCAAAGAGTTGGGCATAAACGATGTAAGGGAAGACACGGTAAATATCGTTCAAGACACCGCCACAACCAAGGGCTACTTCTTTGACATTTTCAAGACCAAAGGCTTGATCACTCAAAAGCACAACACGACGAGCAATCTGATCACCAGCCACTTCACGAACCAAGTCCAAGTCGTACTTGCGAGTGTAGTCTGTCGTTGTACCAAATACCAAAACAACTGTATCTTCGTTGATCAATGATTTTGGACCGTGACGGAAGCCAACTGGGCTTTCATACATGGTCGCCACTTGACCAGCTGTTAACTCCAAAATCTTCAACTGAGCTTCATGAGCAAGTCCAAAGAAAGGACCAGCGCCTAGGTAGATAACACGATTAAAGTCGAGGTCAACCAACTCTTTGACATCTTCTGCATTGTCTAGAATTTTGCGGGCAAGGCTAGACACAACTTCAAAACGTTCAGCTTTCACAGCAAATTCTGTAGGATCAAAGACCAATAGAGCTGTTAGCATCATAGACGTAAAGCTAGAAGTCATGGCAAATCCAGCGTCATTAGAAGCAGTTGGTTGCAAGAGCAAAAGATTGCGGTCATCGCCATGAGCTTGAAGAGCTAATTTCCCTTCTGCAGCACATGTAATGGTCACTTGATAGAGATTATCCACCAAAGCTTTAGCCAAATCAACCGTCGCCACACTTTCAGGTGAATTTCCACTACGAGCAAAGGAAACAAGGACAGTCGCCACATCTTTTTTCAGATAAGTTTCTGGATTGGCTACGATATCTGTTGTCGCAATCGCATTGAAGTTCCATTTGCGTTCATCATAGACTTCCTTAAAGTAAGGCACCAAGGTATCTCCCACATAAGCAGAAGTCCCAGCACCCGTCAAGATAACCTTGATATAGTCATGTTTATCAGCAATCCCTTGTAGGAAGGCTGCAATTTCTTCCCGTTTCGCTTGATAAGCTTCAAAAGCCTCTTTCCATACATCAGGCTGTTGGTAGATTTCACGAGTCGTGATTTCTGCACCCAGTTCAAGCAATTCTTCTTTTGTGTAATTTAGCATAGAGTTCCTCTAATCTATTGTTGTTTCATTCCTATTGAAAATATGGGAATGGGAGTGACTCCCATTCCCATGTATATTCTATATAAGATGCTCTAAGTCACATCTTATTCATCTTCGTCATCATCGAAGCCCGCTAACAGGTCGTTGACTTTTACAATGCTTTCTGCAGCACGGCTCTTGTAGTCCACATCTGCACCTGTAAGGCTTGCATTGATAAATTCAATCACCATTGGCAGATTCATTCCCGCGTAGAGTTCAACATTGCGACCTTCCATGATCAAGCGACTCACCACATTACATGGTGTACCACCTAGAAGATCCGCAAAGACTAGGAAATCATCCAACCCTTCGATAGCAGCTTCAAATTTAGCAGTAAATTCTTCGGGACCATCTTCTGGAAGAAGAGCCACTGCATGAATGTTGTCTTGTGGACCCATAATCATTTCAGTGCTACCTTTCAGTTCTTCACAGAAACGACCATGACTCACCAAAATTAATGATTTTGTCATAAATTATGCGCCCATTCCAAGTGCAAATTTACCAAGGGCAGAAAGAGCCAAGGCAAGCACGATAATGATACCGATAGCTTTTGTAGAGTTCATACCTTTCTTACCAAGCAACCAGAAGATAAATGCAGTGAAGATTGCTGGAAGCAAGCGTGGGAAGATTGAGTTCAAGATGTCTTGGAAATCAATCAATTTTTCACCGATTGGCAATTTATAAGAAATGTCAAAGTTGATCATTGTTGCTACGAGAGCACCCATCATGAAGACACCAAGTACAGATGCAGCGTCAATCAAAGCTGTCAAGGTACTTTGCATGTTGTTGATAAGGTTAACCCCTTCTTTGTAAGCAAATTCCAATTGTTTCCAACGGAAGATGTCATAAGCAACTGCAACTGCGATCCAAAGGAAGATACCCCATGGTTGACCAGCGATAGCCATAGTTGCTGCGATAGATCCCATGATAGCAGGTACAAGTGAACCAAAGATAGTATCTCCAAGAGGAGCAAATGGTCCCATCAAACCTGTCTTGATACCGTTAACGGCATCTTTTGAACCTACACCATCTTTTTCTTCCATAGCAAGGTCAAAACCAGCGATAATAGTGTGGAAGAATGGTGAAGTATTGAAGAATTGAGTATGAACTTTCATCATTTCTTTCAATTCAGGAGTTCCATCCCCATACATTTTACGCAATTGAGGCAAGATCATGTAAAGGTAACCAGAAGCTTGCATACGCTCATAGTTCCAACCTAATTGGAAAGTAAACAAGCTACGTTTGTTGATTTGATTAAAATCTTCTTTTGTAAGTTTGTAATTAGAATTCGTCATCTTCGATTTCCCCACTTTCTGATGGTGTAGAAGGTGCTGCCACAGCTACTTTTTGGCTATTTTTGAAGTGAAGCACTGCAAGGAAGATACCTACGATAGAGATACCGATCATAGACAAACCTTTGAAGTTATTCACAAAAGCAATTTTTTCAGCAACATCTTTAGGTAGAGTACCAAGGATACCCGCAACAGCTCCACCAAGACCTGTTACATATGAGTAAAGAACAGTCAACATAGCTGTCAAACCGAATCCCATTGCAAGGTAGTGAAGGTTACGTTTAACTGGAAGGTAACGAAGCAAGATTGCAAATCCAAGACCTGGAAGCATACGACCTGCAAGAGTCAAACCATCTGCAACCCATTGGTATTCTTTAACAAGGTTTACAACACCTTGTACGAATTCTCCACCAAAAGCAAGGGCGAAGAATACTGGAAGGGCACGTGAAAGAGCCCAAGGCACTGCACCAAGTAGGTAGTTGCGCTCGATACCTTTATAGTCAAAGCGTTCGATTGCAGCATCAATACGGTGTGCGAAGAAAGTAGTTGTCATACGTCCAAGGACGTCGAAGTATGTCAAAAGTGCTGCTACTGGTACAGCGATTGTTGTGATCGCAAGATCTGTATCAATACCTTGAGAGATAGAGAATGCTGTTGCAAGAACCGCACCAGAAGTTGCGTCGATACGAGAAGCACCACCGAAGGTACCAACCCCGAGAACGAACAACTGCAAGCTACCACCGATAAACAAACCGATCTCTGGTTTCCCCATGATCAAGCCAGTAATGAAACCAGCGAATACAGGGGAACCTGCAGATGAAACGATTGTCAACTCATCACAGATTTGATAAGCTGAGTACAAAGTGAGAAGTAAAATTTGCCACCATTGTATCATAACAATGACCTCCTAAAAATTTTTTCCTATTTTAATAAACTCAAAAAGTCTGAAACTGGATCGTTTGGAACCATTTGAGCAGTGAGTTTAACACCTTTTTCTGCCAGTTTGTGGAAGTCTTCCACATCCTTATCTACCACGTTGATAGAACGTGTGATAGGGCGAGTTTCTGGTGTTTGAGACATATTGCCGACATTGAGTGTTTCAAGCGGAACACCTGCTTCAACCAAACCAAGGAAACGGTCTGGTTTACGAGCCACGATAAAGAGACGTTGGCTATCGTATTTACCAGCAAGGATATTCGCTGCCGCTTTTTCAACCGGCAAGATACTAAGTTTCACACCTGGTGGTGTAGCAAGTTTCAAGCCACTCTTTTCAATATCGTTGTTAACGACTTCATCGTCTACAACCATAATGCGCGAAACGTTTAGTTTCCCTGCCCAAAGATTGGCTACTTGACCGTGGATCAAACGTCCATCGATACGGCATCCTACAATTGTCATAAATTTTCCCCCTTTATGTGTTTTAGTGTAGGTTTACGAGTTAAATGAATCTCTTCTTTATACTCACCTTCAGTTTCAAAGATGATAATGCGGTTATCACCTTCCTTGAGATAGCTATGAGGGATATAAAGTGAGAGGGTCGGGCCGACATTCCAGAAACGTCCTAGATGACGCCCGTTGACAAAGGCAACTCCCTTACCAAACTCAGACAAGTCTAGGTAAGTATCTTTTGGCTCTTCGACTGTAAAGTCATAAGCGTAAAAGGCTGGTTGTCCTTCTATCCATCCTTTTGAAAAATCAATTTTCTCAGGATTATCCAATGGAAGTGGATATTGTTTCCAATTTAACATGAAGTGTAGATCTTTACAGACACCTGTGCGAATTCCTTTACGTTGCGTATCTGCCAAGAACTTATGTCCATAGTTGACACGCCCCATATTTTCGACTAAGATGTCAATCTCTGAAAAGCCTTCTCGATTTCCCTGACAGTAGATATCTTCACCAATTTCTGTCTGGTATTGAGTGGCAATCCATTGACCATCTACAAAGAGTTGAGCTCGGTCACGTCCATCGATGATACGGAGGCGTTCCTCTTCTGCATCCCAACTTGCTTCAGTACGATAGAGAAGGTAGCCATAACTTTGACCAAGTTCTTCCATCGCTTTTGGATAGAGGCTCTCAGTTGGACTTGCCAGACTATCCAGGGTTTCAAACAAGGAAACTTTTTCGACTAGTGGAATGGCCTCTATCTCCATGCTTTCCTTGTAGAGTGGGGCCAACTGTGGATACTCTGGGAAGTGGGTTGCCATCATCTTCTTGACTGCTAGGTATTTAGCAGTTGGATTTCCTTCTTCATCGAGAAGGGCATCATAATCGTAAGATGTAACTTGTGGCAAATCCAGAGTCCCTCGAGCCGAGCAACCATTCATGAAACCAAAGTTTGTTCCACCATGGAACATATAAAGGTTGATGGAGCCTAGCTTTAACACCTCTCGAACAGCTTCTGCCAATTCTTTCGGATCACGTGTGATGATGGGTTCTTTCCAACGATTGAACCAGCCATCCCAGAATTCCATACACATGAGAGGCCATTTTTTGCCATACTCATCAAAGAATTCCTGCATCTGTGAAAAGTTGTAAGGAGCCTTAGAACCGAAGTTCCCTGTCACAAAGAGATCATCTTCAATCAAAGTTCCGGCTTTCAAAGTAGCCCTCCATGGGCCATCTGAAGTAAAGAGTGGGCAATCAATCCCTCGGTCTTCCATCAATTTCCGAATCGCTCGTAGATAAGACTTATCCTCACCATATGAGCCGTACTCGTTTTCAACTTGCATCATGAGAATATTTCCGCCATTGTCCAACAGATGCGGCACGAGCCTCGGCAATAATTGGTCATAATAGCGAGCAACAGCCTCGATGTAGGCTGGATCGGACGAACGGATTCGCATGTCCTTGGTCAAGAGCCAAGCCGGCAAGCCACCAAATTCCCATTCCGCACAGATAAATGGAGACGGGCGTACAATGGCATAGAGACCCAGATCTTGTGCAATTTGAAGAAATCTCTCCAAATCTAGAGCACCTTCAAAATTAAATTTTCCCTCAACAGGCTCATGTAAATTCCAAGCCACATAAGTCTCAACTGTATTAAAGCCAAGCGCCTTTAAGTTATAGAGAGAATGATACCAATCCTCTGCTGGAATCCTAAAATAATGAATGGCGCCGGACAAAATCTTGAACGGTTTTTCGTCTAAATAGAAATCGTCCTCAATTTTAAATCTTGTCATGTTATTACCTCTGACTTACCAAGTTTGCGCTTTCATTTATTATAATATTAACTATAATCAAATCTTGTGCATTTGTCAATAGGTTTTAGAAAATTCTTTAAAATTTTTCTATTTTTTTACTTCTTTTTTACCAAAATTATCTAAAAAATAGCATGAAATGAGGGCTTTTGCACGACCTCTGTTTTGACAGCGCTTTTATATATGTGCAAAATAATATTTTTAATGTATTATGTTATTTTTTCATCTAAATGCTACTATTTTCTTTGTGTTTGTGGTAAAATCAAAGAAGGAGAAAGAAAAAAATTGAGGTGCAATTATGGCTATTCCAAAATACCAATATATTAAAGACGAACTCAAGAATAAAATCATCTCAGGTCAATTTGCGAGTGGAGACAAGTTTTATACTGAAGCAGAGTTGATCGCGATGTATGATGTCAGTTCTATCACAGTTGTTCGTGCCTTGAACGACCTTGCCAAAGATGGCTATATTGTCCGCCAACAAGGAAAAGGAACTTTTGTTTCACGCGCTCGTAAGCACAAACTCGTTGAGTTTTCAGATGTGGAAATTTTTGAAACAAAGGACGATAAAGTAACTGTCCTTTCTATCGAACGTGGAAATAAGCTTGAATATTTGGAAAAACTTGGTTTGCGTGGAGACCAATTCTACTACAAGATCGAACGGACACGTCAAACTAACGGTGTGACCTATATCTACCACACTTCTTATATTCCCGAACAATATATCAATGCCAACTATCCAAATCTTGACTACTATAGCTCTATCTATAAACGTTTCAAATTGGATTACCGCATTCACATGACTGATGAGCATTTTGAAGAAATCAACGAAATCGCATTTCCAACACCAGAGCATGCTGCTTCTGTACTAGGAATCGATACACAATTCCCAACTGTCTTCCAAACAAAGACTACGAAACTTGAGGCCACTGGCCAAGTCCTTGCCTATAGTGAAACTTATAAGCGAGCTGACTACTACAAAATCAAATTCATCTCGTGTGATCGAGGTCATTAAGAAAAAGCCTGAGCCTAGCTCGGCTTTTTCTATTTCATTATAGCATGCTTGATTTGCAATGAACAGGCGAGAAAGGGTGAATCTTTAATTAGTAGTGTTTTTACTAAAAACAAGTTAGATAGAAATTACTGGTTTTCCACAAAAACAGCTTCCTAATCTTATAATTTCCTCCATTTATTATAGTTCTTTCATAAAGCCTCTTGACTTTTTATATCTTAGATAATAAAATAAAAACAGTTTTGTGTAAACGCTATCATACAATATAATAACAGGGAGGTTTTATCATGAAACTAGAAAAGAAACAGCGCTTCTCCATTCGTAAGTACGCGATTGGAGCAGCTTCTGTGCTCATAGGATTTACTTTCGGTACCCAAGTCGTGTCTGCCGACAGCGTAGCTCAAACCGCTCAAGGAGAGCCACAGACAGCTGAGACAGCAGTTGAAAGCAAGCTTGAAGAAACAGTTGAGGTAAAAAGCACGGAGGAGAAAGAGGCTTCAACTACACTCGCTTCAACAGTCGAAAAAACTGAATCCCCAGTAGTTGCAGAGAAAACTGACGAGACTCCAGTCGCTGAAAAAGTTACTCCTGTTTCAAAAGAACAATCAGAACCAGTAAAAATTGACGAAGAAAAGAAAAATGAACCAGCAACGCCTGCTGCAGTTGCTCCTAGAACTGAACGAGCAGCTCAGGTAAATGAAAAACTGGCTAAAAGAAAAATGATCTCAATCGATGCTGGACGCAAGTACTTCTCACCTGAGCAACTCAAAGAAATCATTGACAAAGCCAAACATTATGGTTATACTGACCTTCATTTACTAGTTGGAAATGATGGCATGCGTTTCATGCTGGATGACATGACGATCAAGGCCAATGGCAAAACCTATGCCAGTGATGATGTCAAACGTGCACTCGAAAAAGGAACAGATGCCTACTACAAGGATCCAAACGGCAACCACTTAACAGAGAGCCAAATGACGGACTTGATTAACTATGCCAAAGATAAAGGTATCGGACTGATCCCAACAGTCAACAGCCCTGGCCACATGGATGCGATTTTGCATGCTATGAAAGAACTTGGTATTGAGAAGCCAAACTTTACCTACTTTGATAAGGAATCTGCTCGTACCGTTGACCTTGATAACAAGGAGGCTGTTGCATTTACCAAAGCTCTGATTGACAAGTATGCTGCTTACTTCGCTGGCAAATCTGACATCTTTAACATCGGACTCGACGAGTATGCCAACGATGCTACAAACGCCAAGGGATGGAGCGTTCTTCAGGCTGATAAATACTATCCCAATGAAGGCTACCCTGTAGGAGGATATGAGAAATTTATCGCCTACGCCAATGACCTTGCTCGTATCGTCAAATCTCACGGCCTCAAACCAATGGCCTTCAACGACGGTATCTACTACAATAGTGATACTAGCTTTGGTACCTTTGACAAAGACATCATCGTTTCTATGTGGACTGGTGGATGGGGCGGATACGACGTCGCTTCTTCTAAACTTCTAATTGAAAAAGGTCACCAAATTCTTAATACCAACGATGCTTGGTACTATGTTCTCGGACGAAATGCCGACGGCCAAGGCTGGTACAACCTGGACCAAGGACTCAATGGAATCAAGAACACTCCAATCACTTCTGTACCAAAATCTGAAGGAGCAGATATCCCATTCATCGGTGGTATGGTAGCTGCTTGGGCCGATGACCCAGCTCAACGTTATTCTCCATCACGTCTCTTCAAACTCATGCGTAGCTTCGCAAATGCAAATGCTGAGTACTTTGCTGCCGACTATGAGTCTGCTGAGCAAGCCCTTAAAGAAGTTCCAACAGACCTTAACCGCTATACTGCAGAAAGTGTCGCAGCTGTCAAAGAAGCTGAAAAAGCCATTCGCTCACTCGATAGCAACCTCAGTCGTGCCCAACAGGACACGATTGACCAAGCAATCGCGAAACTCCAAGAAGCTGTTAGCAACTTGACCTTCACCCCAGAAGCTCAAAAAGAAGAAGACGCGAAACGCGAAGTTGAAAAACTTGCCAAGAACAAGGTGATCTCAATCGACGCTGGACGTAAGTACTTCTCAGCTGAGCAACTCAAACGTATCATTGATAAAGCTAGCGAACTTGGATATTCTGATGTGCATCTCCTCCTAGGAAATGATGGACTTCGCTTCCTACTTGATGACATGACTATCACTGCTAACGGAAAAACTTATGCAAGTGACGATGTCAAAAATGCCATCATTGAAGGAACAAAAGCTTACTACGATGATCCAAACGGAACCACTCTTAGTCAAGCTGAAGTCACTGAATTGATCGAGTACGCAAAATCAAAAGGTATTGGACTAATTCCAGCGATCAACAGCCCAGGTCACATGGATGCCATGCTCGTCGCTATGGAAAAATTAGGTATCGCAAACCCTCAAGCTAATTTTGATAAAGTCTCCAAAACAACCATGGACCTCGAAAACGAAGAGGCGATGAACTTTGTCAAAGCCCTCATCGGCAAGTACATGGACTTCTTTGCAGGCAAGACTAAGATCTTCAACTACGGTACAGACGAATATGCCAATGATGCTACCAACGCCCAAGGCTGGTACTACCTCAAATGGTATGGACTCTATGGCAAGTTTGCTGAATATGCTAACACTCTTGCTGCCATGGCCAAAGAAAGAGGCCTTCAACCAATGGCCTTCAACGATGGTTTCTACTACGAGGATAAGGATGATGTTGAGTTTGACAAGGATGTCATCATCTCTTACTGGTCTAAAGGATGGTGGGGCTACAACCTTGCATCTCCTCAGTACCTTGCAAGTAAAGGCTATAAATTCCTTAATACTAACGGAGACTGGTACTACATTCTCGGTCAAAAACCAGAAGATGGGGGTGGCTTCCTCAAAAAAGCTCTCGAAAATACTGAGAAAACTCCATTTAATCAACTAGCATCAACTAAATACCCTGAAGTTGACCTTCCTACTATTGGTAGTATGCTTGCTATCTGGGCAGATAGACCAAGTGCCGAGTACAAGGAAGAAGAAATCTTTGAACTCATGACTGCCTTCGCTGATCACAACAAAGACTACTTCCGCGCTGACTACAATGCTCTCCGTGAGGAGCTTGCTCAAATCCCTGCAAACTTGGATGGATACAGCAAGGAAAGCTTGGAGGCCCTAAATGCAGCTAAAGAAGCTCTCAACTACAACCTCAACCGTAACAAACAAGCCGAGTTAGACGCTCTCGTAGCCAAGCTCAAAGCAGCCCGCCTAGGCCTCAAACCAGCGGCAACTCACTCAGGAAGCCTCGATGAAAATGAACTAGCTGCCAACGTTGAAACCAAACCGGAACTCATCACAAGAGCAGAAAAGATTCCATTTGAAGTTATCAAGAAGGAAAATCCGAATCTCCCAGCCGGTCAGGAAAAGATCATCACACCAGGTGTAGATGGTGAACGCACTCATTACATCTCTGTCCTTACTGAAAATGGTAAACAAACAGAAACCGTTCTAGATAGCCAAGTAACCAAAGAACCTGTGACCCAAGTGGTTGAAATCGGTGCCCCTATTACTCACAAAGGGGATGAAAGTGGTCTTGCTCCAGCTGCCGAAGCGAAACCAAGACTAGATATCCAAGAAGAAGAGATTCCATTCACTACCGTGACACGTGAAAATCCACTCTTTCTCAAAGGGAAGACTCAAGTCGTTACTAAAGGTGCTAACGGTCGTCGCAGCCATTACTACTCTGTGAGCACTACTGCTGACGGTAAGGAAGTGAAAACTCTTGTAGATAGCCTTGTGACCCAAGAAGCAGTGACCCAAGTTATTGAAGTCGGAACCCTTGTAACCCATGTAGGGGACGAACACGGTCTTGCTCCAACCGCAGAAACAAAACCGAGACTAGACATCCAAGAGGAAGAGATTCCGTTCACTACCGTAACACGTGAAAATCCGCAATTACCAAAAGGACAAAGTCAAGTAGTCGTTGCTGGTGTAAATGGTCGTCGTACGATTTTCTACTCTGTCAGCACTACTGCTGACGGCAAGGAAGAAAGAACCCTTGTCAATAGTGCGGTATCACAGGAAGCGGTCGCTCAGGTGGTCGAAGTCGGAACTGCCGTTGAGAAAGCTGAGCAAGCTGAAGCAACTACTAGCAAAGCAGAAGAAAAACAACTCCCTGCAACAGGAAGTCAAGATTCTGTTGGATTGGTCGTAGCAGGGCTCATGGCTACACTAGCAGCCTACGGACTGACTAAGAGAAAAGAAGACTAAATCCCTTCGACAAGAATACAAAAAAGCGAGATTGAATCTCGCTTTTTGTATGCTTAGTCACCGAGTCCGATACGTTCAAAGATATCATCTACTCGTTTGGTGTAGTATGCAGGGTTGAAGATTTCGTCAATTTCCTCTTGTGTGAGGCGTGATGTCACTTCTGGATCTGCTTCGAGAAGCGGTTTGAAGTCTACTTGATTGTCCCAAGAGTAGGCTGTTTTTGGTTGCACCAAGTCATAGGCTTGCTCACGCGTCATGCCTTTCTCAATCAAGGTCAACATGGCACGTTGGCTAAAGATTAGACCAAAAGTTGAGTTCATGTTGCGGATCATGTTTTCAGGGAAGACTGTCAAGTTCTTGACGATATTTCCAAAACGGTTGAGCATGTAGTCAATCAAAATGGTCGTATCTGGTGTGATGATACGCTCAGCTGATGAGTGGGAAATATCACGCTCGTGCCAGAGAGCGACATTCTCATAAGCTGTCACCATGTGACCACGGATAACACGCGCCAGACCTGTCATGTTTTCAGAACCGATAGGATTGCGTTTGTGAGGCATAGCAGATGAACCTTTTTGCCCTTTAGCAAAGAACTCTTCCACTTCACGTTGCTCAGACTTTTGCAAACCACGGATCTCAGTCGCCATACGCTCGATTGAAGTCGCGATACTAGCAAGAACTGCAAAGTACTCAGCGTGAAGGTCACGAGGAAGGACCTGTGTAGAGATTTCTTGAGCACGGATACCCAACTTGTCGCAGACATATTGCTCTACAAATGGTGGAATGTTGGCAAAGTTACCAACCGCACCAGAGATCTTACCAGCTTCCACACCAGCAGCCGCATGCTCGAAACGCTCGATATTGCGCTTCATTTCGCTGTACCAAGTCGCCAATTTAAGACCAAAAGTTGTCGGCTCAGCGTGCACCCCGTGAGTACGACCCATCATGATGGTAAACTTGTGCTCCTTAGCCTTGTCAGCGATGATGTTGGTGAAGTTTTCAAGGTCACGACGGATGATGTCGTTGGCCTGCTTGTAGAGGTAACCGTAGGCCGTATCCACCACGTCGGTAGAAGTCAAACCATAGTGAACCCACTTGCGCTCCTCACCAAGAGTCTCAGAAACTGCACGTGTGAAAGCCACCACATCGTGGCGCGTCTCCTGCTCAATCTCCAAAATACGGTCGATGTCAAAGTCCGCTTTTTCGCGAATCAAAACCACATCTTTCTTAGGGATTTCTCCCAACTCAGCCCATGCCTCGTCAGCCAAGATTTCCACCTCAAGCCAAGCACGGTATTTATTTTCTTCACTCCAAATGTTCGCCATCTCAGGGCGAGAGTAACGGTTGATCATGTTTAATTTTCCTTTCTTTTGATGTTTCACATCAGTTAGCAACCGGCAATCACTTTATTCAAATTCTTCTTTTCCAATCCACACTGATGGATAGTGATCTAGTGTATTCAAATCCGTATCCAGCGGGACATCATAGATAGCTAAATAGTTTTCAGGAAATTGTGTAACTAGCTCTTCATACTTGGCTTTCACCTTTTCGTGATCGCTACTAGCATACAAGACTTCGACGACTGCTCCAGTCTTCTCTTTTTCGACAAATGCGTTGACAATGAGTTGAATCATAAGAATTGATCAAGTCCGTAGCCCGTATTCAGTTTTGGTGAATACGTGAGTCCTTGTTCCTTTCTAGTATTTATATTTTATATTTATCAGAAATAGCTCTATATATATGTTCAATATCTGGATAAATAAATCCCTCATCAATTCCAAATATTCTTAATTGTTCAAGAATTTCTTGTTTTTTTTTCTTTTGGAATTACCAATTCATACTCTAACCTAATTGATTGTTGTATTGATTCATCTATTTTTTCCTGCATAATCTCAAAACTTATCCCTCTAGAAGAAATATACCCTGGAATAATAAATGCACCACTTTGATGTTTTATTCTCTCATTTATCTTTGCAGGCTTTACAATATAGCTTTTCTGAATGTCTTCAAAAATTGCAACTGGGAACTTTAAAATTTCATTTCGACCCGAGTTCTGATTTAGTTGCTCCAAAAATGGTGCGAGCAATATCTNTATATTGGATAAAAGATATTTTTGATAATGTTCAATATTTAAATTCTGTTTTCCTTGTTCTCCTAAATAACTTAAATAAGGATCATCTTGTAAAAATGGCTCTAATAATTTTACTATTTGATTTTTTGCTTCGTCTTCCGAAACAGTTATTGTTTCAACTCCTTCCATATTTTTTATATTAAGAGCCTTAAATGGTATTTTAAACACATCTTCTCCAAACTCTTCAATGTTAGCTGATAAAGTCTTATTATTAAACTCCTCTGTTAATTTGTGGACAATATCAGCAATGGTAAAACTCCGTGAGAAAAATCTAGACCTTTCTTCTTCAGGGAATTCCGACATTAGGGCCCTCAGGAACTCTATAAAACCATCTATTTGAGAACGAGGAATAAAATTCAATGCCGTCATTATAGATATCGTATGTCCAAAATATTGTTTTTCATTATCAGTTAATGGTGTATATACATATAATTTACCATCACTTTCCTGATTCCCGCTACAAGCAAAAAATAGACCGACTAGTGCATTCATACTAATATCTAGAATACTTGTAACTGCTCCATAATGTTGAACTTCAACAATCCATTCAAATAATTTAGTTCCAAAAGAAGTTATAGGCCATCCTAATTCCTGAAAAATTTCAAAATAATAATCCTTAGTCCCATCCTCTACCAATATCTTAAACATTGGTTTCTCTGGCTCTAGCTCGTTATTTTTTTCGCAGATCTAAAAATTCCCGGTAGTCTTTTGGGATAACATCCGCTTTCTCCCCTAAAAAATATAGTCTTTTTTGGTCCATCTTGAGTTTTTGTTGAAATTTCATTAATAAATACTGTATATTCTTCTAGAGAATTTATGGGCTTCCCTATCGTTACCATTGTTTCCTCACTTTTAAATTTCGATAAACATTTTGTTATTATATTTCCAATCACCTAAAAATCAATCCCTTTCAGCAGCAGTTGACTGGCTTCTCTTGCTGACTTTATCAGCTATGACAAAGCTAGTCAACCTTGCAGGGGTAAGACAACGGACATTGTAATTAGGGTCCTGTCTTACTCACCAAACTCAACTACACTATCCGGCGCATCACTAAACAAAGTCACATGTCCCATCTTGCGGTTGTGCTTCGCTTCTATTTTACCATACATGTGGAGGTGGACGCTTGGATTTTCTGTCACATATTTTTCAGCAGTCTCTACGTGTTGGCCGAGGATATTGAGCATGACGGCTGGAGCATGCAATTTGATGGCTGGCAATGGTGCTCCGAGAACACCCAAAATATGGGTGTCAAACTGGGAGAAGTCACAGGCTTCGATTGAGTAATGGCCAGAGTTGTGTGGACGTGGGGCAATTTCGTTGACGATAATGTCGTCAGCTGTCGCAAACATTTCCACACAAAGGGTGCCAGACAGGTTCAGTTGTTCTGCAATTCGCACCGCCATAGCTTTAGCTTTTTCAGCTAGACTTTCTGAAATGCGAGCTGGGACAATGGTCTTAGACAGGATGTTGTTACGGTGGATATTTTCCTGAACTGGGAAAACCGTCACATCCTTGCCATTTCCAGACACGATAACAGAGATTTCAAGGTCGAAATTAACGAACTCTTCCAAGACACAGTCTGCTGAATCTGCTAGTGTATAGGCTTCTTCCAAATCTGCTTCTGAACGAATGACCTTTTGTCCATGCCCATCATAGCCACCGGTCGCAGTCTTGAGGACATGGTCTTTCGACAGGTCGATATCTGCTAAGTCTTGGCTAGAAGTCACGACCTTGTAAGGTGCCACAGTGACTTGTGCCTTGTTTGACAAAAAGTCCTTTTCAAAGATACGATTTTGGGAAATGCGGAGTAGGTCTGTCCCTTGAGGGAGCTGACCTTCCTTGATAACGGCATCCAAACCGTCGGCATCGACATTTTCAAACTCATAAGTCAGGACATCGCAACGCTCCGCCAACTGCCGCAGAGCATCCACGTCATTATAAGGCGCCACGATAATCTCCGCCACACGAGAGGCTGGGCAATCCGCCGCTGGATCCAGCGCGATGACCTTGTGTCCCATGTAGATAGCAGAAATGGCCATCATCTGACCCAGCTGACCGCCACCGATAATTCCGATTGTTTTAGATGAGCTCATTACTAGACTCCTCTGCGATTTTTCCTTGCTCTTCTGCAAAATCTGCCAAAGCTGTCGCAATAGCTTGGTCCTCTACTGATAGGAGACGGAGTGCAAAAAGGGCCGCATTGGTCGCACCTGCTTCGCCGATAGCCATGGTCGCTACAGGCACACCGCCCGGCATCTGGACGATAGAGTAGAGCGAGTCCACGCCACTAAGAGCACGTGATTTGACTGGTACACCAATAACAGGCAGAGTGGTTTTGGCTGCTACCATGCCTGGCAAATGGGCTGCGCCACCAGCACCTGCAATGATAACTTTGATGCCACGGCTACGTGCTTCTTCGGCATGTTTGAACATAAGGTCTGGTGTACGGTGGGCAGAGACAACTTTCTTTTCGTAGGCTACACCGAAGCGGTCTAGAACTTCTGCTGTTTTTTGCATGGTTGCCCAGTCGGATTTGGAGCCCATGATGATGGAAATAATTGGTTTCATTTCTTCTCCTTTTTTAATAATCGTCTATTGTAGTGCGGACGTAAGCGACCGCCTATGGCGTTCCATTACTAAAACTGGAGCCTAAGTCTCCAGTTTTCCGCTCCTAGTAGCTCTGCCACTAGGAGTTCCACTATTGCGACGATTATCCTATACTAGCTCGCTAATGCTCGCAATCAAACGACCATTAACGTGTTTGGCGACTGCGTCGCCTTTTCTTATATCTTTATCGAATAGCCTTGCTTCCGATATCGGTTCGGTAAAAGAGACCTTCTGTTTTTTGTTGGGCGAGTTCTTGATAGATAGTGTTTTGGGCTTCTTTGACGGTGTCTGCTGTGGTGACCAGCATATAGACACGTCCACCGTTTGATAGCAGTGCTCTGCTATTTTCCGAAAACTTAGCCCCTGCATAGTAGGTGATGATGTCGCCTTCTGTCTTGGCTGGCAATTCAACACCTTTTTCATAGTCTAGCGGATAACCGTTGGATGCGACAACCACACCCAGAGTCACACCCTTATCTGTCCACATGATGTTTGGCTCCTTACCATCGAGGATATCCGTAATATTTTGTGCAAAGTCAGATGTCAAACGAGGTAGGATAATCTGAGTTTCAGGATCTCCGAAGCGAGCGTTAAACTCGATAACCTTAGGTCCATCAGCTGTCATGATAAGCCCTGCGTAAAGAATACCAAGATAAGGACGACCTTCTTTAATCATGCCTTCAAGAACTGGCTTGATAATCGTGTCAACTGCCGTGTCAACCACACTCTGTGGTAAGTGAGGAACTGGCGCATAAGCTCCCATACCGCCCGTGTTAGGGCCCTTATCGCCATCATAGGCACGTTTATGGTCCTGAGCCGTTGGCATGATGTAGAACTTGTCCCCATTGACAAAGGCAAAGAGTGAAAATTCCTCTCCTTCAAGGAATTCCTCAATAACCACACGCGCACCTGAGTCACCAAATTTATTGTCCAAAAGCATCTCATGAGCGGCTTCGACCGCTTGCTCGACTGTCTCAGCAACGACAACACCTTTCCCAAGGGCCAAACCATCCGCCTTGACAACGATAGGCGCACCCTGCTTTTCGATATAGGCCTTGGCTTCCTCAAAATCTGAGAATGTGCCATAGACTGCTGTCGGAACGCCGTATTTGACCATGATTTCCTTGGCAAAATCCTTGGACCACTCCAGCTCAGCTGCAGCCCTAGTCGGACCAAAAGCCTTGAGACCAGCTTGGTTAAAATCATCCACGATCCCAGCCGCAAGGGCATCATCTGGTCCGATAAAGGACCAAGCAATATCGTTGGCTTTTGCAAAGTCAATCAATTTAGAATGTTCGGAAATAGAGATATTCACTAATTCCAGACCATCCAGAGTCATCCCGTCATTCCCAGGAGCTACAAAGACTTTTTCAACGTCTTTTGATTCAAGCAACTTCTTAGCAATGGCATGTTCACGACCACCAGAACCGACAACAAGCAGTTTCATTTTCCAACCTCTTTTGCGAATCATTTACTAACATTATATCATAAACGTTCGTTTTAATCTTGTTTCACTTAGCATTTTAAGCCAAAAAAGGAAAGAAACTGTTTTCTTCCCTTTTGTCTTCTTAATGTCTAAAATGTCTCACGCCTGTGAAGACCATAGTCAAGCCGTATTTGTCAGCAGCTTCGATGGATTCTTGGTCACGGACCGATCCACCTGGCTGGATGATGGCCTTGATACCTGCTTTGGCGATTTCTTCCACATTATCCGCAAATGGGAAGAAGGCATCCGAAGCAAGGACAGCACCGTCAAGGCGATCTTTGGCTTGGTCAATCGCAATACGAACAGAAGCCACACGGTTGGTTTGGCCTGGGCCGACACCCAGTGTCATGTGGTCGTTGGTGATGATGATACCATTTGATTTGACGTATTTGATGGCCTTCCAAGCGAATTCAAGAGCAGTCGCTTCTGTCTCGGTTGGCTGACGTTTGGTCACCACTTGCCAGTCAGCTGGGCTTTCTTTGACCACGTCTTGGTTTTGCACGAGAAGTCCACCAACCACACCTGTGTACTCTGCTTCCACTTCACTAGCGTCTTGGGCATCAAATGGCAACTCTAGGATACGCAAGTTTTTCTTTTTGTTGGTCAAAATAGCTAGCGCTTCATCCGTATAGCTTGGTGCGATGATGATTTCAAGGAAAACACCGTGCATCTTCTCAGCTGTCGCAGCATCCACCTCACGGTTGAGAACCACAATCCCACCGAAGATAGACACTGGATCAGACTCATAAGCGTAGTCCCAAGCAGTTTCAATATCATTAGCCTGACCGATTCCACATGGATTCATGTGTTTGAGAGCCACAACGGTCGGACGGTCTTTGAAATCACGAATAATACGGATAGCAGCATCCGCATCGCGGATATTGTTGAAGGACAATTCCTTACCGTTAAGCTGTTTGGCTGATGCAATTGAGTAATCCGTTGGCAAAGCTTTTTGATAGAAGTCCGCATCCTGTTGAGGATTTTCCCCATAACGCATAGCTTGTTTAAGATCATAGGTCAAGGTCAACTTTTCAGGCTTGCTTTCACCCACTTGAGCTGTGAAGTATTCCGCAATCAAAGCATCATAAGCTGCTGTGTGACGGAAAACCTTGGCTGCTAAACGTTGACGCGTTTCATAAGTGGTTTCTCCGTTGGCTACCAATTCATCAAGCACCACAGCATAGTCAGAAGGATCTACCACAACTGTCACGCTGGCGTGGTTCTTCGCTGCTGAGCGAAGCATAGATGGCCCACCGATATCGATGTTTTCAACGGCATCCGCATACGTCACATCTGGTTTGAGAATGGTTTCCTTGAAAGGATAGAGATTGACTACAACAAGGTCAATCAATTCGATCTTATTGTCCTTAGCTGCTTGAAGGTGGCTGTCCAAGTCACGACGAGCCAAAAGACCCCCGTGGATATTTGGATGAAGGGTCTTGACACGACCGTCCATCATTTCTGGAAAACCAGTCACATCATCGATAGCAATTGTGTCCACCCCAGCATTGTCAAGGGCAACCTTGGTCCCACCCGTCGAGATGATATCCCAACCAAGTTTTTTGAGTTCTTGGGCAAATTCAACAATGCCCGCTTTGTCTGAGACGCTGATTAAGGCGCGTTTAGTCATTATTATTCTCCAATCTGAACTGGCTATTATAGCGATCTACCCTGCGTTTCGTTTCTTCTTCATCAAATTTTAGTGTACACAAAGTAGGATTTTCCCCCTCAAGATAAGCAATAAACGATAGCATCCTAAAACTTGTTCTTTTTTCGTTATAAGCGCTCTCATCTTGATTTACTGAATTATTAAAAATATAATCTCGAATAATAGATGGTAATTGGAATGTAAGTCTATATTGAGCATAATTTCCATTTGGTCTAACTATCCATACATCATTCTCATTTTCATTCCGTGTGATAGTTACTTCTTGATGTGGGTTTCTAAGTAGAGAATTACGAAACTCATCATCATTATCAGGTATAAGTGCTATGATTTGTGAACTCTTTGTACTCGCTATATAGATACTTCTAACATTTTGCATTTGGTTTACAAATTCATTCACAACTGAGCGTTGATTTTCAAAACCAATCCATCTATCAAGTTGATTACCTCTTAAATTATTAATCCAACTAGAAAACTCTTCTTTAAAATCATTAAAAATATCACTACTAATATCATCACCATTGTTACTATGATAAATAAACAAACAATCTATCTACAATTTGATTTATAAAAAATGTAATCCAGCTATAATAACCAGACGATAGGTCTATTAACCTAATCTTATGAGCAAGAGCCAATCTTTGAGCATCACCTGTAAATCCTGATGTAGAAAAAATAGCATAGTTATAATTATATTTAGGTAATTTTAACTCTTTATCTGACATTGTAACTGTAGAATAATTAGTATTTACATCTTGTAAAATACCTATTCCCATTCTAACTCTATCTATACCTACCTTATTACTTGTATAGAATTTAGCCTCTAGAAATAAACGTATAGGATGAGTAAATGGGGGTGTAATACGAAATGTTCCTAACGAGTCAAATTGGTGATAAGCACCTCTCCCCTTGATATTTAGACCATTCCTTGGTAAATCTACAATCTCATTATCCTCATTATCGGTACTCGTTACTAAATCATATCCGTTAACTTTTAATAACTTAGCCAGTACAATTTCTAATAAATATCCTTTGGCTTGTGATTTTTTCATAATCTCCTCTCCACTCCCAAACTATCCAAGACCTCTGGATACAACTTGTACTCCGCTTCATGAATCCGAGCTTCAAAGCTTTCGATGGTATCATTTGCTAGTCGCGGCACACGGACTTGTTGGATAATCTTTCCTGTATCCACACCCGAGTCCACCCAGTGAATGGTCACGCCGCTCTCAGCAACACCAGCATTCCAAGCATCCTCAATCCCATGAGCTCCTGGAAATTCTGGCAGGTAGGCTGGATGAATGTTGATGATACGACCTTCATAAGCTGACAATAAAGTTGGCCCAACGATTTTCATGTAGCCTGCTAGACAAACCAAGTCAATCTGGTGCTCTTCCAAAAGTTCGACAAGGGCTGCTTCGTAGTCTGCCTTGCTCTCAAACTCCTTGAGTTCAAAAGCGTAGGATAGAACACCAAGCTTTTCTGCACGCTCGAGCACAAAGGCATCACGATGGTCTGAAAAGACAAACTCCACCGGAAATTCTTCGGCAATCACCTGAAAATTTGAGCCATTACCAGAGGCAAAAACCGCTATTTTTTTCATTTGATGATGACACTTTCGTTTTCTTTCGTGACGATGCGACCAATTTCATAGACTGGTTCATCCAGCAATTCTTTGACACGCTCTACATTTTCAGGGGTAACTGCCAACATGAGGCCCACACCCATATTAAAGATTTCAAACATTTCCTCGTGCTTGATCTGACCGTATTTTTCAAGGGCTTTGAAGATCGGAAGAACTGGAACCTTGTCTTCTTCGATTTCTGCCGCTAGGTCATCTGCAAACATGCGAGGGACATTCTCGATAAATCCACCGCCTGTGATGTGGGCAATGCCGTTGACCAACTCTTCCTTGATGAGTGGCAAGACAGCCTTGACATAGATACGAGTCGGCTCCAGAAGAACTTCCCTGAGCTTTTTGCCTTCCAACTCAGGCAAGACTTCTTCGCCTGTGTAGTCGGCAAAGACACGACGAACGAGTGAGTAACCATTTGAGTGAATACCACTTGAAGCAAGTCCAAGAAGAACATCACCTTCTGCCACCTTTGAACCGTCAATGATTTGAGATTTTTCAGCCACACCGACCGCAAAACCAGCCAAGTCATAGTCATCTGCGCCATACATACCAGGCATTTCAGCCGTTTCTCCACCGATGAGGGCTGCGCCTGCCTGCACACAACCTTCTGCCACACCAGCGACAACTTGTTCTAGTTTAGCTGGTTCATTCTTACCAGTCGCGACGTAGTCAAGGAAGTAAAGAGGCTCCGCACCTGCAGCGATGATGTCATTGACACACATGGCCACACAGTCCTGCCCAATCGTGTCATGCTTGTCGTACTTGATAGCCAACATGAGCTTGGTTCCGACACCGTCAGTCCCTGAGATCAAGACAGGCTCTTTGACACCTGTCTTTGAAAGGTCAAACATGCCACCAAAGCCACCAAGAGCCCCCATGACACCTGCACGCTCCGTACGAGCCACGTGCTTTTTGATCCGTTCAACAACTTCATAACCCGCTTCAACATCCACACCAGATTGGGCATAAGCATTTTTATTTGTCATCTTCTCTTCCTTTCCTTTCATGGAGAATCGTCTTCCGCCTATTTGTAAAAACTTGTCTTATCCCCTAAGCTTCTACGATATTCTTCTTCATAATCATAGAGAGGAGTTGGGTAATCTCCGTCAAAGTAAGCGACACAGAGACCACCATTTGGTGCATCTGTTTCAATCCCGATAGAGTTAATCAAGCCATCAATCGAAAGATAGGTCAGGCTATCTGCGCCAATGATTTGGCAGGTTTCTTCAACCGTATGATTGGCCGCAATCAGCTCCTGACGCGTCTGGATATCAATCCCGTAGAAACATGGATAAGCTAGGGCAGGGCTACCAATCGCAACGTGAACCTCAGTCGCCCCTGCTTCTTTCAAAAGCTGAACGATGCGGCGAGAGGTTGTCCCACGAACAATGGAATCATCAATCATGACGACGCGTTTGCCTTTAACAACGCCTGAAACAGCAGAGAGTTTCATCCGCACACCTTGCTCCCGCAACTCTTGAGTCGGTTGGATAAAGGTGCGTTGGGTGTATTGGTTTTTGATCAGCCCCATTTCGTTTGGCAGACCAGATTCTTCCGCAAAGCCCATGGCTGCGCTGAGTGAGGAATTAGGCACACCGACCACGATATCTGCCTCATGCTTAAATTCACGCGCCAACTGAGCTCCCATACGCTTGCGAGCTGTATGGACATTGACACCATGGATATTAGAGTCAGGACGGGCAAAGTAGATATACTCCATAGAGCAAATCGCGAGCTGAGTATCATTTGTGTAGCTATCATACTGGATACCATTGTCGTCAATTATGACAATCTCTCCTGGTTTCACATCGCGAATCCACTCCGCACCGATTACTTCAAAGGCACAAGTTTCAGAGGAAACGACAACTGCTCCATTGGCCATTTTTCCGATCGAAAGAGGACGAAAACCATTAGGGTCAAGGGCAGCAATCAACTTGTCCTCAAACAGCAAGAGATAAGCGAAACCACCTTTGACAAGACTAAGCGCTTCCTTGATTTTGCCCATCAAGTTTGGATTGTGGCTACGGCGAATCAAGTGAGCCAAGATTTCCGAGTCCGAAGTCGCGCTGAAAATCGCTCCTCTTTGTTCTAATTCTTGCTTGAGAGATTCTGCATTGGTCAGATTTCCATTATGAGCCAAGCCAAACTGCATATCATGAAAGCGGAAAAGGAAAGGTTGGATATTGTCTACAGAAGCTTCTCCCGCAGTCGCATAACGCACGTGTCCAATCGCTCCAGTCCCTGTCAATTTATCCAAATTAGCAGGTTCTCTGAAGACTTCTGATAAAAGCCCCATATCACGATGGCGCTTCAATTGTCCATGGTCATTGGAGAGGATTCCTGCCCCCTCCTGACCACGGTGCTGAAGACTGTGGAGCCCAAAATAGGTCAATTTAGCAGCATCTGGATGTCCCCAGATACCAAAAACGCCACATTCTTCATTAAGAGATTTTACTTCGTATGTCATTTTTTATACCTTTTATTTTCCTGTGAAATAACGCACAGCCGACGCGAACAGATGCTGGTCTTTATTTCCTGGGATGTTTTGGAAGAGACCGTCTTCATAACGTTCTGAGTGTCCCATTTTACCGATGATCTGGCCGTTCTTACTAGTGATTCCTTCGATGGCATGGACAGAACCATTTGGATTGTACTTAGAGTCCATGCTTGGTTTTCCGTCAAAGTCCACGTATTGGCTAAAGATCTGACCATTGTCACGGAGTTCCACAAATTCCTCAGCCGTCACGACAAATTTCCCTTCACCGTGCGAAACAGGAATAGCGTGGATATCGCCCACTTGCACTCCTTCCAACCACGGTGAGTTTGTATTGGCAATCCGAGTTTCCACCATCTTAGCCACGTGTTGGTTGGCATCATTGTAGAAGAGGGTTGGGCTCGTACTGCTTGCATCTTCGAAGTTCCCGTACGGAAGAAGACCAGATTTAACCAGAGCCTGGAATCCATTACAGATGCCAATAATCAAACCACCGCGAGCGATGAAGCCGTCAATGGCTGCACGCACTTTTTCATTGAGCAGGATGTTGACGATAAACTTAGCTGATCCATCTGGCTCATCCGCAGCTGAGAATCCACCTGCAAAAAAGAGGATGTTAGCCTTGCCGATGTTGTCAACCATGGTTTCAACTGACTTGACAATGGCTTCTTCATTGAGTGTCACGAATGGCACCAAGTTGACCTCTGCACCTTCTTTTTCGAAGGCCTTAGCTGAGTCATATTCTGAGTTGGTACCTGGGAAGACTGGGATGTAAACCACAGGTTTTTCAATAGTTTCTTTGGCTTTGATGACTGCGTTAGAAGCGACAGCTGGAACTTCGTCCAATTCTTTAGCTTGAGCAAATTCTGTAGGATAGACTGCTTCCAATGTCCCTTGGAAAGCATTATCGAGTTTGTCTCCATCTAGCTTCACGCCATTGACAAGGAGAGCAAAGTCTGCGCTTGTTTGACCGATTTTCTCCACTCCAGCGATTTCTTCAGGAGATGTGAAGATAAATCCGCCCAATTGAGCTGTCAAAGCCGTTTTAAGTTCAGGCAAGGTCACCTCTGCACCGATATGATTTCCAAAAGTAGCAAGAGCCAAACTTTCAAGCACACCACCATATTTAACAGCTGAAGCCGCCGTCACCTTATGAGCTTTTTGAATGGCTTCAAACTGAGCAAAGTTTTGCTTAATCAAGTCAAAATCAATCTCTTGTGCCAAGGCTTGGCCTGGGATGTAGTAGATGTTTTCACCAGCAGTCTTGAACTCTGGAGAGAGCACCTTACGGCTATCCGCCGTCGTCACCCCAAAGGCAACCAAGGTTGGTGGTACGGTTAATTCCTCAAAGGTACCAGACATAGAGTCCTTCCCACCGATAGATGGCAAACCAAGTTGGATTTGTGCTTCGATAGAACCTAGGAGAGCTGCTACTGGCTGACCAAAACGCTCTGCTTGTTTATCCATCCGCTCAAAATACTCTTGGTAAGAGAAACGAGCCTTAGACCAGTTGGCACCAGTAGCCACCAAACGAGCAGTCGCTTCGATTACTGCATAGGCAGCACCGTGGTATGGAGACCATTCTGCTACATATGGATGGAATCCTTGGGCCATGACTGACGCAGTGTGAGTCACACCGTGTTGAACTGGCAATTTCTGCACAGAAGCCTCGGTGGGGGTCAGTTGGTAGCGACCGCCAAGCGGGTGATTAACCGTAGAACGACCAACGGAACAGTCAAAGATGGTCTGCAAACCTTTTTGACTCGCATGGTTGAGGTCCGACAGAACCGCAAGAGTATCCGCTTCAAGGGCTTCAGCACTTGTCTTGCGCTCTTCTGGAAGTTTGACATCCTTGTCTACAACTTTAGCATCGACAACGACACGTACTCCGTTAGTATCAAGGAAACGACGCTCCAAGTCTACGATTGTCTCACCATTCCAGTGCATGACTAGATTTGGTTTTTCAGTCACTGTCGCAACCACAACAGCATCAATATTTTCTTTGTTACATTCAGCAACGAAGGCATCTACGTCTTCAGGACGCACCACAACTGCCATCCGTTCTTGTGATTCAGAGATGGCGATTTCGGTACCATTCAAGCCTTGGTATTTAAGAGGAACCTTATTGAGGTCGATTTCAAGACCGTCTGTCAATTCACCGATGGCTACACAGACACCACCCGCACCAAAGTCGTTGGATTTCTTAATGAGACGAGTGACATCGCCATTACGGAAGAGGCGTTGAATCTTGCGTTCTTCGATGGCATTCCCCTTTTGAACCTCAGATCCAGCAGTCTCTACAGACTCAACTGTTTGAACCTTAGAAGAACCTGTCGCACCACCGACACCATCACGTCCAGTCTTGCCACCAAGGAGAATAATCACATCCCCCGCTTCCGGTTTTTCACGGACAACGTTGCCCTTAGATGCCGCACCGACAACTGCACCTAGCTCCATACGTTTGGCTACAAAGCCCGGATGGAAGTACTCACGAACGTAGGTTGTCGCAAGCCCAATCTGATTCCCGTAAGAAGAATAACCGTGAGCAGCTGTTTTAGAAATAACTTGTTGTGGCAATTTACCAGCGCGAGTCGCTGAAATCGGTGCTGTAATATCTCCAGCACCTGAGATACGCATGGCTTGGTAAACATATGATCGACCTGACAATGGATCACGAATAGCACCACCGATACAAGTAGCCGCTCCACCAAATGGTTCAATTTCTGTTGGGTGATTGTGGGTTTCATTCTTGAACATGAGAAGCCATGGTTCTTTCACACCATTGACATCCACTTCGATTTCGACTGAGCAAGCATTGATTTCGTCTGACACTTCCATGTCGTCTAAACGTCCATTAGCACGCTCATAACGACCGAAAATAGTCGCCATATCCATCAAGGTTTGCGGTTTTTCAGAGCGCCCCAACTCCTCACGCATGGCAATATACTTGTCATAGGTCGCCTGCAATTGCTTTTGGAATTTAGAAGCTGAGAAATCAATCTGCTTCAATTCGGTCTCAAAAGTCGTGTGACGGCAGTGGTCAGACCAGTAAGTGTCCAGAACCTTGAGTTCTGTTTCCGTCGGCACGCGCCCGATTGACTTGAAGTAGTCTTGGATAAAGAGCAAATCATCTACTTCCATGGCCATCCCTTGCTCAGCCTTGTAGCGGGCAAAGTCTTCTGCTGTATAGCTTTCAAAGAAAGTCAATTTAGGAATTGTCTTGTCTGACTCTGAAAATTCCTGCTTGACAATCCCTGTCGTGATATCCTTGAAACGAGAATCCACTGGATTGAGCAGGTAGTTCTTAACCGCTTCTAGCTCAGTTGCATCGATATCCTTATTGACCAAGTAAAGTTGAGCAGTATTAACCGTTACATCACTTGAGCTACCTAGCAAGAGCAAGGCTTCCTGTGAAGATGCTGCACGCTGGTCAAACTGACCGGGCAAGCTTTCGATAGCAAAGAAAGCATAGTTAGCAAGATCCGCTTGCACAGCCGCTTCGTCCAAGACACGGTCTGTCACCTGTTCAGAAAAGATATGTTTTTCTGCAGATGCAAACAAATCCTCTGCCAAATCAAAGACATCATAAACTTGCACAATGCGAATACTTTTCAAAGTTGACAGTCCTAAGTTGTGCTGGAGTTCTCTTACCAAACTCTCTGACTTGACCTGAAAATCAGCCTTTTTTTCAACAAAAATACGTTTATCCATCAATTCTTATTCCTTTATTTCAGCTCTTGCAATATTCCCAAACAGCCTTTAGGTTGTTATTTCAATTCCTGCAACTTTTCCCAGACAACTTCATAAACATCTGTTAGTTCTCCCAAACCACGACGGAAAACATCCTTATCCATGTGGTTGCCATCCGCATCCCACAAACGGCAGTTATCTGGTGAAAATTCGTCTGCCAAGATAATCTTACCATCCTTGTCAAAACCAAATTCCAGTTTAAAGTCAATCAATTTGAGGCCAATCTCAGCAAACCAGGCTTTCAAAAGCTCATTGATACGACGTGTCTCTTCCTTCAAGTAGGCGATTTGCTGGTCATCTGCAATCTGTAGGAACTTCACATGCTCGTCATTAATAAAGGGATCATCCAAATCATCGTTTTTATAGTAAAATTCGACAATCGGAGTTTCCAAAGCGATGCCCTCTTCCACGCCAAAACGTTTTGAAAAGGAACCAGCTGTATAGTTGCGAAGCACGACTTCCAAAGGAATAATCTCAACCTTTTTATTGAGTTGTTCCGTATCTGAAAGTTTCTCCACAAAGTGAGTCGCCACACCAGCAGCATTCAACTTTTCAAAAATAAAAGATGAAATCTGATTATTTAAAACTCCCTTACCCGCAATCTGCTCCTTCTTGACACCATTGAAAGCAGTCGCCTGGTCTTTGTAAGTTGAAATAATAAGATTTTCATCCTCAGTTGTATAGATATCCTTGGCTTTTCCCGAATAGATCAATTCTTTTGACATGTTAAAGTTCGCCTTTCGTATTTCTTTACTTCATTCTACTACAAAACAAGAAAAATAGCAAGAATTTGCGAACGAAGATGAAGGTGTCTATTTTCAACATTAAGAAAAACTGTAAAATCAAAACATTTTACAGTTTTAAAAGTATAATATTGCGTTAAAGACAAACATTATTCTCTGTTCAAAAATTGATCTAAGTAGTATCGCAGATAACTTTTCTTTCCTGTGATTAGTGTCAAACGTCCTTCTGAACCGTAGCGAAGCTCTTCTGCTTGTTCAGGAGTCAGACCTGTCTCCGCCTCTATTTTAAAGAAATTTCCCTTTTCAGTCTTGGTAGCTGTCGCATCAATATTCGTAATCGCAGAAACAAGAATAAGTTCTTTGTTGGCATCCTTGGTTGTAGTGAAGCGAACAGAATCACCTACTTTTAGCCTTGCAACATCTTTTGAACTAAGATAAGCTGTGAGTTTGGTTTTTCCTTCCTTTTCCAAGGATGGATAGAGTTGAGCTAGTAGGGTTCCTTCTGCGACCATGGTAGAATCACTGGTCTCAGGATTGAGGTGAAGCACCCCATCCTCGCTTGCTGTGATTTTCCCCTTGTCCAGCAGACCTCCTTGGACTTTCTTACCCGACTCTGCTTCTAAAATTTTCTGATCTAGAAGGGTTAATTCCTGACCAACTTTGACTAGGTGCTGGGACTTGAGGGATTCAAGCTGACTATCCAGTCCGCTTGCGTAGGCTTGTTGAGCTCCAGATCCCGCATACTGCACACGATACGTAGCTAGACTAGACTCTAGCTGGCTAATTTGGGCATCCACTTGCGCAATAACTTGCGATTTAGCTTGCGAATCTTCTTCACCTTGATTTTTATAGGTCTGGTAAAAAGAGTAGGCTGGATTCTGACTATCCAATTGAGCTCCTGTTTCAATCGCTGACTTAGCTGTTTTGTAGTCTCGGATTTTATCCTCTGTTTGACTGATAAGATTGCCAATCTCAGCCTGACTCTGACTTGCTGCCGCATTTTGAGAGGAGATACTGGCATTTTGCTGAGAAACATTACTTCTAAGACTACTCGCTTGGCTGAGATAGTCCCGAAACATCTCTTGGTAACCAAACTTATCCGCCTCTGGAAATTGATCACTCCCCTCTTTCAAACTGAATTGCAAATACCCTAACTGTTTTTTTTGATCCTTAAACATCTCCAACTGACTGGCGTATGCTTCAGCTTGAACAGCTTCCGCCCCTTGCTGGTACTGAACCAGTAGCTCCCCCTGCTTGACTAGTTTGTTTTCTTCCAGATAATTTGCCACAATGCGTTGATTGCTAGTCGACTGGATGTTGGCAATAATCCGACTAGGTTCGACAGTAGCTCGGGTAGACAAACTAATCTCCTTCTCTGCAAAGACTGAAAATCCCAGTAGAAACACGAGTAGAAGAAACATGGGTAAAATCACTCGACTGGAAAAATTATGGTAACGACGATGGTAAAACTCCGCACTTTCTAAAAATTCTGGTTTCATCTTCTCCTCTTTCTAGCTATTGACCAAATGGGCGTAAAAGCCATCTCGAGCCAGCAAATCAGCATGATTGCCTTCTTCGACAATCTTACCCTGATCCAAGACAACAACCTTTTCTGTCCGCTCAGCGATGGTCAAGCGGTGGGCGATGAAAATTAAGGTCTTATCTAAAGCCATGAGATTATCGACAATTCGCTTCTCCGTCAAGATATCCAGACTGCTGGTTGCCTCGTCCAATATCAAAACAGGGGCATCTGTTAAAAGAGCACGCGCCAGAGCGATTCGTTGCCGTTGCCCACCAGAAATCCCTGCCCCATCCGAAGTTAATTCTGTCTGGTAATTCAGTGGCATGCGCTCAATGTCCTCCCGAATCTCTGCCAATTCGACCGCCCGTAAGATATCCTCTTGAGTCGTCCCCTCCTTGGCTCCAAGGAGAAGATTCTCCAAAATCGTTCCGTTAAAGACATAGGGCTGTTGAGGCAGGTAGTTGATATACTGGCGCAGGGCCTTTTTATCAATCTGGTTGAGATTGACACCACCCAGACTAATCTCTCCCTGACTTGGGTCGTAAAAATTAACCATCATCTTGGCCAAGGTAGTCTTGCCTGACCCTGAAATTCCCACAAAAGCCACCTTAGACCCTTGCGGGATCGTCAAATTGATATCCGACAAGACATCACGACCATAACCATACTTATAGTGAACTTGTTTAAAGGTCATATCCCCCTTCATCATACTCAAATCTTCTACCGTTTTCTTCTCCTCAAACTCCGAAGCTACTAGATAAACCTCATTTAAGCGATTATTGGCAACCTGCGCTGTCTGAAGTTTGGTTTGTAGGTTGATGATATTTTCCAAAGGATTGGTAAAGTAAACAAGCAAAGTATTATAGGTAATCAGTTGGCCCAAACTCATTTTCCCATCCATGACAAGAACTGCTCCCATCCAGAGAACGGCAACATTGAGCAGGAGCTGGGCAACTTTTTTCAGTGCCTTTTGCTGGCTTTCTGCCCGACTATAGGTAAAGGATTTTTTCAGATAAGCTACAAATTCCTTATCAATCTTTTGATAGCGTGAACTTTCACTGGTCAAAGACTTAATGGTCTCAATACCGTTGATGTCCTCGATGATAGAAGAAGACAGAACCGCATTGGCTTCCATGGTATCCCGATTCATCTTTTCAAAAGGTTTCATAAAGGCAAAGATAATCACCGTATAGATGGGAAGGGCAAGCAGACTAATGAAAAAGAGTGTCATATTTTGTGAAAACAAGACCAGCGAGATAATCAAAATCGTCGATACATCTAGGAAAATCGACAGAATGGTCGACGCCAGCGCATCAATGATACTGTTGGCATCTGTAAAACGAGACACGATTTCTCCTGTACGACGTGTCGCGAAAAAGGACATCGGCAGGTGAAAAACATGCTTGATATAGGACAAAATCACGTCAATCGATAAGCGTTGCCCAAGGATTAGTAAGAGATATTCCTGCGCGTAGGACAAAATTTGCTGGAGGATATAGACGATGACCAAACCAATAGAGATGATACCCAGCGTCGAACGCATCTGATCTGGCACATAGGTATCAATGATAGACTGCAGATAATAAGAACCCACAATGTTAATCAGGGTTACCAAGAGTGTCGCTAGTACGATATTGGTAATTAAGCCACGCTGTTTGAATAAGATGGGCAAGAAGGATAGGAGCCCCTGTTTTTTCTCCTTATGAGGTTTATAGTCTGGAGATGGCGCCATAAAGAGACTGACCCCTGTCCACTCTTGCGCAAATCGCTCACGGGAAATCTTGGTTAGCTTGACACCAGGATCTGGATCAGCGATATGGATGGTCTTCTTATCCTGACCTGTCACCACATAGTAGTGGAGCAATTTCCCTTCCTTGAGCACATGGGCCACAAAAGGAAAGGTCAAATCAGGCAGATCAAAGAGCGTCATATCCGCCTTGATAGCCCGCGTCTCAAACCCAATCTCCTCTGCCACATTTACAAGCCCCAAAGCAGTCGTACCATCCATGGTCGTCTTGGCCAACTCTCGTAGATGAGCCAAGGAGTAATAACTACCGTAGTAGCCAAATACCATAGCCAAGGAAGCCACGCCACAATCCATCTGATCCACCTGAGGGCGATAGTGTCTTTTCCCAAATTTCATATCTATCTCCTTTTTCTAACAATCTCTTAAAAACTTTGTAAGATTATTTTAACCAAACGAAGAAGAAATAAGGGAATTATTTCTGAAAAAGCAATATCCGCACCTGAACAGCACTTTTTGCCAAATAAAAATAGGCAGAACAAGGTTCCTGCCTGTTTAAAGTAACCGTTAAAAAATGAATGCATAGAAATAAACTATTCTGAAATGATATTTCTATAAAGTAAGATAAATGTCATCAAGAATGATGAAATCGTAGGTATATCAAAATATTCAAACCACGTAGGTAGATTTATTTTGTTTATATTAGCCACCTCTCGCTGCTGACTGATAACCATTATAGGCACCCCAAGCTAGGAGTCCGAGAGAAACAATTCCTCCACCAACGAAAAGTAGCACTCCTCCGCCATCTACTTCTTGTAGTTCAAGATCGCTTAAAGTTGGATAGTTTTGTTCCAACGTTTGTAAATTTAACATATTTCCTCCTTCATTTTACTAATAAAAATTAATGTTCTTTCAACATACCCACAATAATCATTAATACACTCAAGAAAAACGCAGATAGCAGTCCTTTAGTAGTACTATTAAAAAAAGGTCTGTCAAAAACAAAATAATTATATGCAGATAATCCTAAACCAATAGCAGTTACTACTATTGTAATAACGAATAGTATAATCCAAAATGTTTTTTTGCTCATATTTATCAAAAATTATGGATGAGTAATATAATAGAATGTTTTGCCAGCAGCTTCACCAACTTGGTAAATTCCCCAACCAATTGCGATACCTACAGAGACCATCTCCCAAGCAATCCCCCCATCCACATCCATCAACTCTTCTTCTGTAAGAGTTACAAAGTTCTGTTCCATTTTGTCAAAGTTTGTCATTTGTTTTCTCCCTCATTTTTATTTTTGTAGTTTATGGTTTCTAGGCTTTAAACCATTTTAAAAACCAGATTGGATAAATCACTGAAATCATTTTTTCTCTCCTTCCTTTTCTTCTTACCTATCTATTCGAAAAACAATTCGAAAATGAACAACTGTTTCATTTTTATTTTAAAAACCACTTGATGTACCATGGATACAAGATTGGCATGTACATGAACGTTCCTCCTTTTTTCTTTCTCATCTCTTTATTCGCAATTTCTACAAAAAATTTTAACGTTTTTCTTTTTTCTGCAAACAAAAAACAACATGACTTGCATGTTGCTTTTTGCTATATTTTACCTTTAATAGTTCTGACCACATCTGCTACACTTTGCAATTGGTCAATTTCCTCATCGCTGATCTCGATACCAAATTCATCTTCTAGCGTCAAGACAAACTCCATCAAGTCCACTGAGTCTGCATCGAGATCGTCTTTCAAACTCAAAGCTTCTGTCACGACAAAGTCCTCTCCCTGTCGTTCTTGGATAATAGTCACGATACGATCAAAAATTTCTTTTTCTGTCATTTTTTATTCTCCTGAAAATTCACGCGCAGTCTGGGCAACTACGTCTGTTTCTAGCATGGTACGAATCTGACGAATCGTACTGTACACAGCTTTAGCATCACTTGAGCCATGAGTCTTGACAACAGGTGCCTTAACACCGAACAAGACTGCTCCACCAACATCTGAATAGTTGAGCTGTGTTTTCAAACCTCTGAGGCTATCCTTGAGAAGGAGAGCACCAAGTTTTGCTCGAAGACCACCACCCGTAATAGCATTTTTAAGTAAGCCCATGATTCCCAAAGCTGTACCTTCAATGGATTTGAGAACAGCGTTTCCCGTGAAACCATCTGTCACGACAACATCCGCAACGCCATTCATCAAATCACGCGCTTCCACGTTTCCGATAAAATTCAAACTTTCATCAGCTACTAGCAAGGCATAGGTTTCCTTACGAAGGGGGTCACCCTTACTACTCTCTGTTCCGTTGTTGAGCAAGCCAACGCGTGGTTGCGCAATTCCACGGACATTCTTGGCATAGAAGGAACCTAGGACAGCGTATTGATGGAGGTGCTGGGCTGTGTTTTCTGCATTGGCTCCAAGGTCTAGCATATCAAAACCTTTTCCATCAATGGTCGGCAAGGTAGACATAAGTCCAGGACGGTCGATGTTCTTGATGCGACCCACAATGAAGAATCCTGCAGCCAACAAGGCACCTGTGTTCCCAGCTGAGAGGACAGCGTCTGCTTCTCCCTCCTTGACTGCCTTGGCTGCTAATACCATGCTGGCATTTTTCTTCTTACGGATAGCTTTTGTCGGCTCATCGTCTGAGTTAATTTTCTCATCCGTATGGATAATGCTAACGCGCTCTGTCGCTGTTAGATATTGCTTGATTTTGCTTTCATCTCCATAGAGTTGAACCTCAATATCTGAAAAGTCAGTAAGGGCTTGGTTGACACCCTCAACGATGGCTTGAGGTGCATAATCGCCCCCCATAGCATCTACTGCGATTTTTTTCATTTGTCTTCCTCTTTTAGTAATTGTCCCCAGTCGGCTAGGGAATCGATAAATTTCTTTGATTTTAGGTGAATCCCGACGTACTCTTCGTAGATCTGATCCATAAACTTGCGCAAGTCTTGCTTGATTTCTGCCTTAAGCGAAATGGTTTCCAAGGTCTCAAAATCAATAGCTTGAAATTGATTGAGCAGATAAGGGATGTTGGGATTCAGATGGCAACGTTTCTCGTCCTCATGGTAATGGTCTGGACAGAGGCAGGCTCCATATTTGAAAGAAAAGTCAAAAGCCTGACCAACTCGATGACAAAAGACACACTCATTAAAATTGAGCCCAATTCCAAATCGGGTCAAGATTTGAATTTCAAAAATATTGGTCAAAACTTGATAATCCAAGCCCTCTTCCATCAATTCCAAAGTCTTTTGCAAAAAATCAAACAAGGGAGCATCCTGCTGATTATCCTGCAAACTAGCATCTGCAAGAGCTGCTACGTAGGTCGCATAAGCCATGACAAAGAGGTCACTATTAATCTTGGGAAAGGTCATCACCTCATGATAGTCCTCGATGTAACTGAGCCCATCATCATTGATTCGCAAGAGAAATCGTGCCAACACCAAGGGCTGAATAACAGGAGCTAGTTTGGACTGACCAGCGTGTTTGACGAAAAACATGCGTTTGCCAGCCTGCTCTGTAAAAATCTTGACTAGCTTGTCATCCTCACGAAAGTTACGATTATAGAGCACCAAGCCTTGACTCGTGATAGACTGAATCATGCTTCTCTCATATACTCCTCAAGTCGTTTCATGGCCTCTGTGATCGTTGCCATGCTGGCCGCATAAGACAAACGCACATAGCCTTCTCCGTAACGCCCAAAGGCGGCACCAGGAATAAAGGCCACGGCTTTCTTCTGAGCAAAATCCTTCAAAAAAGCAAAGGAATCTTGATTGTAGCCCGCAGGAATTTTAGCAAAGATATAGAAGGCACCGTCTGGTTTGATAATCTCAAAACCAAGAGCAGTCATCTTCTCGATGATATAATCTCGACGCTGGATATATTCCTTCTTCATAGGCTCGGCGTCGTTTTTACCAGCGGTCAAAGCCTCCACCGCAGCATGTTGAGCCATAGTGTTTGCGGCAGTTACCAAGTACTGGTGACTCTTGATTAACTGAGCTGTGAAAGCTGCAGGAGCAAAGATAAAGCCTAAACGCCAACCTGTCATAGCATGCGATTTAGACAAGCCATTGATAATAATGGCCTGGTCTCTCAGCATAGTTCCTAGAGACACATGAGCTTCCCCCGTATAGGTCAATTCTGAGTAAACCTCATCACAAACAACGAAAATCTCATACTTGCGTAAAACTTCTGCCAAGGCTTCCAACTGCTCCCGACTATAAGTAATCCCTGTCGGATTGGCTGGATAATTAAGAATAACTGCTTTGAGCTTATCGCCTTGCTCCAAAATTGCCTTTTCCAACATTTCAGGAGTCAAGACAAAACCATTTTCAGTCGTGTCAATCTCGACAATCTCTGCCCCAACTAGATTGACAATCGGCTCATATCCTGGATAGGCAGGAGCTGGTAAGAGAACCTTGTCTCCCTCTTCCAAAATAGCTGTCAAAGTAGCAGATAAAGCCTCTGTCGCCCCAATTGTAACCAAGATTTCATTTTCAGGATTATAATCTAGCTGGTATTTTTCTTTTACAAAATCACTGGCTGCCTGGCGCAAGGTCAGTAAACCGCTCATCCCTGTATAGTAGGACTGGTTCTGGTCAATGGCTCGCTTGGCTGCCTCCTTGACATGATCTGGCGTTGTAAAGTCAGGCTCTCCCAAGGTCAAACGCAGAACTCCAGGGATCTCTGAAATAGCCTGGTCAAACTGGCGAATCAAGGACACTTGAATCTTGTCTAACTGTTTATTAAAGCGCTTGGTTAAGTCCATAGATATCCCCCTTGCTTACAGAACATAGTACTATTATACTACAAAAGCTCCCTGACCGCAAAATCCATCTAAAATCAAGAATTTTCACTTTCTGTTTTACTTTTTTTCTCGACAGGACTATAATAATAAGTGCTTATTTTCGGAGGTTTATATGTCATTTTTATCAAAAAATGGGGCAGGAATCTTGGCCTGCCTTCTCATTTCTATCGTATCTTGGTTCCTGGGAGGATTTTTCCCCGTCGTGGGTGCACCTGTCTTTGCAATTTTTGCTGGAATGCTCCTCCACCCCTGGCTCTCACCCTACAAACAACTAGACGCAGGGTTGACCTTTAGTTCCAAGAAATTGCTTCAATATGCCGTTATCTTGCTCGGTTTTGGTCTCAATATCTCGCAAGTCTTCGCGGTCGGGCAATCTTCGCTCCCTGTTATCCTCTCCACCATTTCGATTTCCTTGATTGTCGCCTACCTCTTCCAGCGTTTCTTTGCGCTAGACACAAAACTAGCTACTTTGATTGGAGTGGGGTCCTCGATCTGTGGTGGTTCTGCCATTGCTGCGACAGCACCCGTTATCCACGCCAAGGAAAAAGAAGTTGCCCAAGCCATTTCCGTTATCTTTTTCTTCAATGTCTTAGCGGCACTCATCTTTCCAACTCTAGGAACCTGGCTTCACCTATCCAATGAAGGATTCGCCCTCTTTGCAGGAACTGCAGTCAATGACACTTCCTCTGTAACGGCCACAGCTAGTGCCTGGGACAGTCTTTATCAGACCAATACCCTCGAGTCTGCAACCATTGTTAAACTCACACGCACCTTAGCGATCATTCCTATCACTCTCTTTCTCTCCTACTGGCAAAGTCGCCAACAAGAAAATAAACAAGGCGTACAACTGAAAAAAGTTTTCCCACTTTTTATCCTTTATTTTATCCTGGCCTCTCTCTTAACGACTCTACTTACCTCTCTTGGTGTGTCTAGTAGCTTCTTCACCCCTCTCAAACAACTCTCTAAATTCTTTATCATCATGGCCATGAGTGCTATCGGTCTCAAAACCAATCTAATTGCCATGGTTAGATCCAGTGGTAAATCTATTGTCCTCGGAGCTCTTTGCTGGATTGCCATCATCCTCACCAGCCTAGGCATGCAAGCATTGATTGGTACTTTATAATACAAAAGGTAGCCCATGGCTACCTTTTTATTGCTCAAGAATTAAGCGAGTATGTTCTCTCTTGATACAGCGATTCATCACGATGTCATCGCATCCTCCAGCACGCAAGATTTTTTCTGCTTCTAGACTTTCAAGTCCTAGTTGTGCCCAAAAAATCTTGGCATCAGCCTTGAGAAAATCACGCGCCACATCTGGCAGAAACTCGCTGCGACGGTAAACATTGACGATATCTACAGGGAAAGGAATTTCAGCTAGACTCGCATAAGCCTTCTCTCCCAAAATTTCACCACCTGCAGCCTTGGGATTAACTGGAATGATTTTATAGCCTCGAGCCTGCATTTCCTTGGTCACTCGATTGCTGGTTGTCTCCTCACGGTCGGACAAGCCCACCACTGCTAACGTTTTACTGGTTGCCAGATACTGACGGACCACTCCATCACTTGGATTGATAAATTCTTGGCTCATAGAAATCCTCCTTTTTCATCAGTATAGCATATTTTGAAAAGGCTTGCAGATTTTTGCTATGAATCATTTGAATGCAAAAAATCCTCTTAAAATCATCTTATCTGACTTTAGGAGGATTTGGTTTTATGATCTGGTTGGTTTATAAGTCAATTTCTCTCCATGTTGTTTGACAAACTCACTCATCTCTGAATCAGGAATTTGGCGAAGATAGAGATTAGCACGAATCGTATCATCCTCTTCACGACAAGTAGAAAGAACAAGGTACTTATCCTTAGCAGATACTTTCACATTTGGTTTTTTAACCTCTGCTGTATCGTAAATAGTGGTTAACTGTTTTTCAAAATCTTTGTCATCATCAAAACTAGTGCGATAGAAGGCTGTTTCTTCTGGTACAATGATCATCGCAACAGCTTCATAATAGAATTTTCTCTCAGGTGTTTCGATAACAACATAAGGATGCTCATCAAAATAGTCTTGACGGCTATAATAGTTCACATCATTAAACATACGGTGATCGCCAAGTTTACTTCCTCTCGCATGGGCAAACAACCATGTCAAACGATCACTAAAATCTTTCTTATTGTCCGTATCCATAAATACAGCACCTAGATAAGGAACATTGTCCCCTTCAAAGGTTTTATCGAGGTAGGTTTCATTGTCCTTTGTTTGAACAACAGGCTCATCTAACTGTGTACCAGGAGCATAGACATAGGCAATTGTCTCCGAGTTCGTAGAAGTTAAGCCCTTAAATTTATTTGAAAGGTATTCCTTTTCTTCTGCACTGGCTGTATAGACTGGTTTTTTAGTTTCCTGAGTAACTTTTGGCTCATTAGTTGAGTCGTTAGGAGTAGAAAGGTTATTAATGACAAAATACCCACTAACCACAACAATAGCAACTGCAACTACGGAAGCAATAATTTTCCAAAGGGAAGATTTCTTTTTCTTAGAACGTCTACTCATCTTTTCTCCTTCATCTATCCTATTTTTACCAAAAAAATCACTGAAACGAAGTTTCAGTGATAGGCTACTTCATCAAATCAATGAATTATTTAGCAGCGTGTGTTTTTGGAAGGGCTTTTTGACCAGCTTTAGCTGCTACACCAGCTTTTTTAGCTGCATCGTCAGCTTTTTTAGCTTGATCTACAACACCTGGTTTACCTGGTTCTGGAGTAGCTGATCCTTTACCATCTGTTGGTTTAGCTGATCCTTTACCTGATCCCTTACCAGTTTGGTTAGCTTGGTCTTCAGCTTTACGAACATCATTTGGTTTGTTGTCTTCAATACCAGTTGGGTCGTTCCAGTAGTTACCTTGAGCTTTAGCTGCTTCACGTACTTTTTCTTGGATTACTTGAACATAACGGTTACGAACGATGTTACGTGCTTCTGTACGAGCTGCTTCAACTTTAGCTACATATTCTCCGTAAAGGTGACCTGAACCGTATGCTTCAAGAGCTGCCTTAGCTGCTACAACCGCTGGTTGACGTTCAGCTTCTTCGTTGATTTCAGCTTCGTGTGCTGCTACTTGTGTATTAACTTCATCAGCAATATCACGTTCAGAAACATATTTCTTTTGGATCAATTGGTTAGAAGAATTTGGGTTTTCACCTTGAGCAAAAGCTGGAGCTGCTGCAGAAAATACTGCAAGTGCTGCTACTGATGACAATAAAACTTTTTTCATTGTTTTATCTCCTCTTTAATTTCTTATTTAATTTATAAGGACAGGCCTTATTACCTACAAGTATATCATATATATGGCTGTTGTCAAGTGTTTATTAAAATTTTTTTGAAAAAATCTAATAAAATGAAGAAAAGTTTCTCTACACAAGCCGTGCAAGCGATTTTCTTACTAGCAATAGCTGATAGAAATATCTAAAAGACGAACATTTTAGGAGATCCTTCCTTAATCATTACCTCTGAAAATGACACTTCATCACTATCTAAGGAGGATTTCTCTACTTTTGAAGGGTCATAGACTTTCAGATGCCCGATTTAAATCTTTTTCTCAATGCTAAACAAAGGAGAAAGAGGGCGTTTTTCATGGATACGCACGATGGCATCTCCTAGAAGGTGGGCAATCGAAATTTGTTCAATCTTATCAATCAAACGCTCTTCTGGTAGGTAGATAGTATCCAAAACAACCAATTTCTTAATAGCTGATTTTTGGATATTGTCCATAGCTGGCCCAGAAAGAACTGGGTGCGTACAGCTTGCGTAAACTTCAACAGCACCTGCTTCAGCAAGAGCATCTGCCGCATGACAAATAGTTCCAGCTGTATCGATCATATCGTCAATCAAGATACAAGTCTTACCTTCTACCTTACCGATAATGTTCATCACTTCGCTGGTATTCATCTTGTCTACACTGCGGCGTTTGTCAATAATCGCAATCGGAGTTTTCAAAAACTCTGCCAATTTACGAGCACGAGTCACCCCACCATGGTCTGGGCTGACAACCACGTAGTCAGAGCCAACCATGCCACGACGTTCAAAGTAGTCTGCAATCAATGGAGCACCCATCAAGTGATCCACAGGAATATCAAAGAATCCCTGAATCTGCGCAGCATGCAAATCAATCGTCAACAAACGATCCACTCCAGCCACTTCTAGCATATTGGCAACGAGTTTTGAAGTGATTGGCTCACGCGCTCTCGCTTTTCTATCCTGACGTGCATAGCCATAGTAAGGCATAACAACATTGACAGATTCTGCACTAGCACGCTTCAATGCGTCCACCATAATCAAAATTTCAAGTAAATTATCATTTACAGGTGAACTAGTTGATTGTAGGATAAAGACGTGTTTTCCACGGATTGATTCTTCGATGTTGACCTGAATCTCCCCATCTGAAAATTGGCGAACAGTCGATTTCCCCAACTCTATCCCAATCTCTTGCGCCACACGCTCTGCCAATTCCCTATTAGAAGAAAGGGCAAACAGCTTTAAATCAGAAAAAGACATGATTTCCTCCGGTATTTATGTATCACTTGTTTTTTACACAACATTTTCCATCTACCATTGTAGCGTTTTTTCCTTTATTTTTCAATCAAAAATAAAACAAGAGTAAACATTTATACCCTTGTTTTTGCTATTTTATATTAGCTATATTAAAACTAAAATCCTACATTTTAACAATCGATTTTATGCTAGGATGAGATTTTTTCGAGACAAAGTTAGTATACTTCTCTCATACTTCCTGTATCCACATCATAGACAGCACCTGAAATAACCACATCATCAGGAATCAGTGGAGATTCTCGAAGCAGTTGCATATCCTCTCTCACACTCTCTTCAACATCCTGAAAAGGTAAAAAATCTTGATCAGACACATCAACTCCGAGCTCGTGTTTCAAATGTTCATGAAAACTTTCATTTTCAAAGGTCTGAGCACCACAGTCTGTATGGTGCAACACCACAATCTCTCTGGTTCCCATTTGTTGCTGGGAAATCACCAGTGAACGAATCATGTCCTCAGTTACTCGACCACCCGCATTCCGCAAGATATGAGCATCCCCAAGTGCCAAACCTAGAGCTTGCGCAACGTGCAGACGTGAGTCCATACAGGTCACGATAGCTACTCTGGTTTTGGGTTTAAGTGGCAGATTTAACTGCCCATGTAGGGCAACATAAGCCTGATTGGCTTGCATAAACTGTTCAAAATACGACACGATTTCCCCCTTAAAAATTTGACAATCAAATATTTCTCCTATCTTATCATTTTTAAGAAGATTTGTCACAGATTAAGCAAAGACCATTTTCAAAACTTCCTGAATCGTCGTCACACCAATGACCTGAATTTCTTGAGGTGGTTTAATTCCTGTCAAAGAATTTTTGGGTACATAAATCTTGGTAAAACCCAGTTTTGCCGCTTCATTGATACGTTGTTCGATACGATTCACGCGCCGAATCTCTCCAGTCAAGCCCAATTCTCCCACAAAACATTCCTGAGGATTGGTAGGCTTGTCCTTGTAACTAGAGGCAATAGCCACTGCAACGGCTAAATCAATAGCGGGCTCATCCAATTTGACACCACCAGCAGATTTAAGATAGGCATCCTGATTTTGCAGGAGCAATCCTGCACGTTTTTCCAAAACAGCCATAATCAGACTCGCACGATTGAAGTCAAGCCCTGTCGTCGTACGCTTGGCATTTCCAAACATGGTCGGTGTCACCAAAGCCTGGACCTCCGCCAAAATCGGACGGGTCCCTTCCATGGTCACAACAATTGACGAGCCGGTAGCCCCGTCCAAACGCTCTTCTAGGAAAACTTGACTCGGATTGAGCACCTCAACCAATCCACCTGACTGCATCTCAAAGATGCCAATCTCATTAGTGGAACCAAAACGGTTTTTGACCGCTCTCAAGATACGAAAGGTATGGTGACGTTCCCCTTCAAAGTAAAGTACTGTATCTACCATATGCTCCAACATACGCGGACCAGCCAAGGTCCCTTCCTTGGTCACATGCCCTACGATAAAGATAGCAATGTTATTAGTCTTAGCTAACTGCATAAGTTCAGCTGTCACCTCACGTACCTGAGAAACAGACCCCTGCACCCCTGAAATCTCAGGAGACATAATCGTCTGGATGGAGTCGATGATGAGAAAATCTGGTTGGATGCGCTCCACCTCAGCACGAACGCTCTGCATATTGGTCTCGGCATAGAGATAAAACTCGCTATCAATATCTCCCAAGCGCTCTGCTCGTAACTTGATTTGCTGGGCAGACTCCTCCCCACTGACGTAGAGAACAGTCCCTACTTGGGACAGCTGAGTCGATACTTGTAATAGAAGAGTTGATTTCCCAATCCCTGGATCCCCACCGATAAGGACGAGACTTCCTGGTACCACTCCGCCTCCAAGCACACGGTTAAATTCCTCCATCTCGGTCTTGGTTCGATTGACATTGATAGACGTTACTTCAGCCAGTTTCATGGGTTTGGTTTTCTCACCCGTCAAGGATACACGCGCATTCTTAACCTCGACAACCTCGATCTCTTCTACAAAAGAAGACCAAGCTCCACAGTTTGGACAGCGTCCTAGATACTTAGGTGAATTATATTCACAATTTTGACACACAAATGTCGCTTTTTTCTTTGCGATAATAAACCTCTTTCTAAATTTCTACCTCACACTCAATCACTTGGCAAAAATCAATCTTCTCGTCTGGTACAAATTGGCGCATGAGCATTCGATGAGCGACAACTAGCACTGTCTGGTAGTCTCGGTACTTTATCATAGTTTCCAAAAAACGCGCCTTCATCTCTTCAGCTGGCTCATACTGAATAGGACTATTAGGAAGCAACTCCCCCTTGTTTTCTAAAAACAGACATCTAGCTGTTTCAAAGTTCTCTATACCTGCTTCATAAACCTGCCATTCGTGTAACAAAGGCTCCACCCTCAAAGGAAGGCCTGTAGCACAAGATACATAAAAAGCCGTTTCTAATGCTCGCGTCACGGCAGAAGACACCAGTATATCAGCTGAGCCAAGCAAAGGATTTTGGCGAAGTTCCTGAGCTTGTTGCCGTCCTTCCTCAGATAAAGGTGCTAAATCCATCCCAAAACCTGTATAAGAACGTTCCTCTAACTCACGGTAATCTGGCTCCCCGTGACGTACAAAGATGATTTTCATCCTAGTGTCCTGTCGATCCAAATCCACCAGTCCGCACGCCATCAGCTACATCTCCGTCTGCGATTAAAAATGGTGCAAAGACAGCCTGAACCACACGTTCCCCAACTTCAAGAACTACTTCCTGATCAGTAATGTTTTTCATCTGAGCAAAAATATGCCCTTCATTTCCAGGATTTCCATAATAATCCCCATCAATAACCCCCACAGAGTTGATCAAGACCAAACCCTTCTTACGAGGGTTTGATGAACGATCATAGAGATAGAGCACTTCTGTTGGCTGCATATAAGCCTTGACTCCTGTTGGAACGAGAACAATCTCTCCTGGAGCAATCACAGTGCGTTCCGCAACCTTTAAGTCGTAACCAGCCGCGTGAGCTGTCTCACGCTTCGGTAGTAAATTTTCATCTGTAAAACTCGAAACCAATTCAAAACCACGAATTTTCATATTTTTCTCTTTTCTATAATCATTATTCTAGGCTATTTTATCTTATTTATTCGAAAAAAGCACGAAAAAAGAGCACACAATTCACACTCGCTTAGGGCTGCTGGATTCCTCCCCTGACCCGCTTCACGCAGAACTGTTGCTCCACTATTTATTATACCACATTCCACTCTGTTTTGAAAGAGAAATTATTTTTTCCGTCGATTTCGGAAAAAGTCCTGCATAATCGCTGCACACTCACTCTCCAAAACTCCCGTTTCAACCTCTACACGATGATTGAGACGCTCATCTGTCAAAATATCGTACAAGCTCCCAGCTGCACCAAATTTCTGGTTTTTAGCCCCGTAAACCACGTTTGGAATGCGGGCAAGCCCAATCGCCCCACTACACATAACACAAGGCTCAATGGTCACAAAAAGTGTACAATCGAGCAAGCGCCAACTCTCTTCATTCATGTTCGCATTCTCTATAGCCATGATTTCTGCATGCATAACCGCCCGTTGCAACTCCTCGCGCGCATTATGCCCCCTACCAATGATTTCTCTATCCTTGACAATCACACAGCCAATTGGAATTTCATCGTGTTCTAGAGCAATTTCTGCCTCTCTCAAAGCCTCTCTCATGAAGCATTCTTTTTCTTCAACTGTATAATTCATCGTTTTTCTCTTTTCCTGCTTATCAATTCTATCATTATAGCATGTTTTCCTAGACAAAAAAAGAGCTCTATAATATTTACACTGACTAACTTTAGATATTATCAAATCGCTGGATTGTAGAAATAATGTTTTAAAAAGAGTATAATATTAGCAAAATTGATAGAAAATCAGAAATCATGAACTTAAAATAATGGAGATAACTGACATAGAAAGTTCAAGAGATGAATATACTGAAATTTATACAATAAACAATATGAAAGGGTAAATGATGAAATTAGAGTTATTACTGGATAAACCAAAATTTACCTTAATGTTTCCATATAAAAATCAATTTAATAGAGCAGGGGGACCATTCATGATATCTTTATCTGTTATGATTCTCTGGATTCTAAAGCATCTGATATCCTATAATACCGATTTTACAGACAAGATTATTATAGCAATCGTACTGATTTATGCTCCACTTCTTCTATGGTTTATGGGGTATTATCTCTTCATAAATGGAGTAAAATTAGAAGTTCATAAAAACAATACTGTTCAGTATTATACCTATAGTAGCAGAGGCCTCAGCGTATTACATTATCAATTTAAACTTCAAGATATCGAACAAATAACCATTAAAAAGCGTCCCTTTAATTGTGCAAAGTTAACCATGAAAATTAGAAATCCTATTTTTTTAGAAGGATATGAGAAAAATCCAAATAAGCTAATAAGTGTCAGTATCATCACAGATAAACTGAAAGCAGATGTTTTTATGCACGAAATGAACCAAATTCAAAATGACAAATCAGGAAACCAAATTATCAAATAAGCTAATTTACAAAAAATTTAATTTTATCTAACTTATAAATTCTAAAGAAAATAGTTCACTGAAGAGGCTGGGATCAAAAATCCCAACCTCATTTTTGCTTGGTTATGAGCCTTTGATGTGTTGGCAAATTTAACGATTTGTTGGTATTTTAGAATTAAAAAACTCCTTTAAACAAAACTTCCTTTCTCTATCCACAACCTTAACCAATCTACCGAATTGTTGAAACCATGAAGTTCTAGGTCTATCAAATTAAGACTTGGTCTACAGATTTCTGTCCCAATGTTTTTTCTTTATCTTAAAAAGTCAAGTAGAAGCCTGTATAGGACTTATGAACTAAAAAAAGTCACCGAATGCGGTGACTTAATAGGGAGATTATTATGAAAAAGAAAAGTTTAGGATATTTGTTACAACAAGTTAGGAGGTCTTCTTGTAACTATCTACAGTATACCTGCCCTCTCTTAAACTAATCTTAAAAATCTCCTATGACCAAACACTTTCTAAAATATTGGTTTGTTCACGACCAGGACCTACTGAGAAGGTAGAAATACGAACCCCAACCAACTCGCTTACACGACGGACGTAGTTGCGCGCATTCTCAGGAAGATCTTCTAAATTACGAACTCCAGTAATGTCTTCTGACCAACCTGGCAATTCCTCGTAGATAGGTTTGCAACGTTTTAATTGCTCAAGGCTAGCTGGATAGTGGTCGATACGTTGGCCATCAAGATCATAGGCCACACAGATTTTCACTGTATCCAAACCGCTCAAAACATCAATAGAATTCAATGAAAGATTGGTAATACCAGATACACGGCGACTGTGACGCATCACAACTGAGTCAAACCAACCCACACGACGTGGACGGCCAGTTGTTGTACCATACTCATGACCTACTTCACGGATGCGATCTCCCACTTCATCAAACAACTCAGTTGGGAAAGGTCCGTCACCTACACGACTCGTATAGGCTTTACAAACACCTACAACCTTGTCAATCTTACTTGGACCAACACCAGACCCAATTGTCACACCACCAGCGACAGGGTTTGAAGACGTAACAAATGGATAAGTACCTTGGTCAATGTCCAACATGACACCTTGCGCCCCTTCAAACAGTACACGTTTGCCATTATCAAGTGCATCGTTCAAGATAACAGATGTATCTGTCACATACTGCTTAATTTGTTGGCCATACTCATAGTACTCTTCAAAAATATCATCAATTGAAATAGGAGTACTATCATACAATTTTTCGAACAGACGATTCTTTTCCGCAAGATTACGTTCTAAACGCTCACGAAAAATGTCTTTATCCAAAAGATCCGCAATACGAATACCGACACGAGCTGCCTTGTCCATATAGGCTGGACCGATTCCCTTAATTGTAGTACCAATCTTATTTTCACCCTTAGCCTCTTCTTGCAAGCGATCCAACTCAATATGGTAAGGCAAAATAACATGTGCACGATCAGAAATACGCAAGTTATCAGTTGTCACACCTTCCTCATGAAGATAACTCAACTCTTTCACAAGAGATTTCGGGTTTACAACCATTCCGTTTCCAATAACTGAAATTTTTTCAGGGAAGAAAATTCCAGATGGAATCAAGTGCAACTTAAATTTCTTACCATCAATCACAATTGTATGACCAGCATTATCACCACCTTGATAACGAGCAATTACCTCTGCATTAGCTGAAAGAAAATCTGTAATTTTCCCTTTACCTTCATCACCCCATTGGGTACCTACAACAACAACTGAAGTCATAATAAAATTCGTCTGAGCTACTAGGAGCTCGTCCTTTCTCATATACATGGCAGGAGTTTCACCTGCAATCATATCTTACAATTTATTATAAGAAAAAAAGACCATTTTATCAAGAAGAAACACTGGAAAAGATTTGGAATTTCTGTAAATCATAAAATGCAAAACCTTATATTTTAAATAAAATCCTTAAAATCATAAATTCAATGCTCATTATTGTTCGTGATAAATGATATATATGAACGTCACTAGTTTAGAGTAGTACCTTCTAGCAAAAATTTATCTAGATACAAGCGATAGGCCGTCTGAAAATGATATAAACAAAACTCTTTATCGCTTTTAATTCTAAATCTTATCAGGTAATAAAGTAAAAAACGAAGATGAAGTGATTCCCACTCAGCACAGCTCTGACATAAAGAAGCATATTCTTGTTCAACTAGTTTCAAAAAGACAAATGCTCGTTCATAAAATTTTTGAAGCATATAAAAAATCCCTTTCTTATTATTAACACTAGTTTAACAGAAAAACGAACTAAAGAAGCTTCAAATCCTATAAGAGTACAATTTAAAGCTAAACGAACTAAAAGTAAAATATAAAGGTAATTACAGATGCCAAAATTAAGTTTTGAATTTTGAGAAGTTTACTTCATTTATAAAATTATAACTACCCGTCTATGAACCACATCCCAAAAGTTAGACAGAAAAAATCTAACTTTTGAGACGCGGTTCACATAAGAAAAAAGAACACCAGATGGTGTTCTTTTAATCTTACTCCGCCAGTAGGACTCGAACCTACGACATCATGATTAACAGTCATGCGCTACTACCAACTGAGCTATGGCGGATAAAAGCTAAGCGACTTCCATATCTCACAGGGGGCAACCCCCAACTACTTCCGGCGTTCTAGGGCTTAACTGCTGTGTTCGGCATGGGTACAGGTGTATCTCCTAGGCTATCGTCACTTAACTCTGAGTAATACCTACTCAAAATTGAATATCTATCAAATACCAAGAAAACCTTACACTTCGTATTCTCAGTTACTTTGGATAAGTCCTCGAGCTATTAGTATTAGTCCGCTACATGTGTCGCCACACTTCC
>NZ_RJNK01000005.1:0-88516 GCF_003942585.1 Streptococcus oralis
ATAAAATGCTTATTGTAACAACTAAAAATACTGTTTTTTTAAAATAATAGTAACTATGTTATTTTTTTGATTTTAAATTATGAAAGTGTTATAATTGCTATTGAGCGCAATAAATATAAAAAAGTGTTCAATAAATCCAATTTATATTTTATAAAATATATTCCTTGTTTATAGTCCGAAAAACGAATAGTGCACAAAAGTTTTCCGAACGTTATGACCAACGGTTCTTTTTTGGAGGTTTAATTTAAAATGAATAGAAAATATGGTCTTTTGGCGGGAGCGGCTCTGGCGACAGCAGTTGCAGTTTCAGCTTCTGTAACACCAACGGTTCATGCGGATAATCGTTGGGATTCCCGTCATAGTTGGGACTATGATTTTGATGATTGGGATTATAGTTATAATTATTGGAATCGAAACAACTACCGACAGCCAGATAGCGGTCGCTATTTCTACTGGAATGGTAGCTACTACTACCGTATGAGTGATGGTAGTTACTATATTTACCGTGATGGTGAGTGGAAACCACTGACAAACAATCGTGACAACGATTCTTCAACTAACAACTTAGTAAATGATAGCCACTATCGTTACGAGAATGGCTACCATTACTATGTATTAGAAAATGGGGATTATTACTACTACCAAAATGGTCGTTGGGTGTTTGTCAAGAAATCTGCGGATAATAACAAAGAGTTGGAGTTAGAAAATCCAGGTAGGGTGGAACTCCCAGAAAATCCACCGTTCAATGGAGCCGACGGGGAATTTAATCCTTTTGAATCAGGTACTATTGAATTTCCAGAGACTCCGTCTTACGGAGGTGCGGATAGTGAATATGATCCTTTTAACTTGGGGACAATCGAACTTCCAGAGAATCCCCCATTCAATGGAGCTGACGGAGAATTTAATCCTTTTGAATCAGGTACTATTGAGTTTCCAGAGACTCCGTCTTATGGAGGTGCGGGTAGTGAGTTGGATTCTTTTGCACCAAAACCAGATAATTCAACCAATCCCTCTGTCCCAGAGACCCCAGGTTTGATAACAACAGATGAACCGAGTGAAAATCAGATTCCTCCGTATGTTGAAAAACCAGCACCGGGATTAGAACACTTATTATGGGCTCCAAATGGAAGCAAACCCAAATTAGTCATTCCGCCAGGAAAACCAGGTGATAAGATCCTGGAGGGTGATCCAAACTATGCATTTGATGGCACCAATCACTATTACTATATTGAATCAAACGACGAAGTTACAGGTTACACAGCTTACTGGAAGTGGATGGAGGATGCATGGAAGTTGCATGGAATGACAGATCCAACAGATCCAGCGCTGGATCCGAATTTACACTCAAATTCCGTAGACGATGAATATAGCTATAGCGATCAAAACTCTAGCGTGAAATTGTATTCGACTAATTTAGTCGAAACTGCCAAAGCAGGACAAGCACTTCCTTTCAAAAATGTCGAGGAATTCAAAAACTATGTGATCGAAAAATTAAATCCTACGTTTCTAGATAATGCGGGTTGGGATGCCAAGGTCACTTGGGAAATTGAAGACGAGGAAATCTTTGAGAAAACCAAAAATGATCCTTGGGCTAGAGATTATGTTTTAGTTGCCAACCTCAAGAGCGGAGTGGATGAAGAAAAATACCGCGACGTAGAGTTTGGTTATGTGAAATTTGTCTTCCGCGTCGCTGCGACGGATGATACGAATTATTACTATATGGAAAAGGCCAAAGAAGCATTCGCTGAGATCAATGAAATTCGTAAAGAACAGGGCTTGAAAGAATTGACTTGGTCAGATGAGATTTATCAAAATCAAGCTCTACCAAAAGCAAACCAGATCTCTCGCCAATACGATAGCTCAGGCTTTGTTGGTCGTCGTGATCAAGATGCAGCTGCTGTTGTCAAGAAATGGGCAAATGGTGGTTTGAGGGAATTGCTTTTGGATCCAAATGCGACAGAAGGAGCTGTAGCAGCAGTAGTTAGTGGAAACGGGGACTATTACTGGGCTTATAATTACAAATAAAATAAATTTCTAACTCTATCAAGCTCTGTGTTAATTGTAGCGGATTGATGTTAGCTAAGATTTGGAGAGGACAATCACTATCCTCTCCATTTTTATTCAGAGAGATAAAGATTTGTTTCTTAGAATTATGAAAGCCACGGAAATCAAAGGAATTGTGTTTGCTGGCTTTTATAAGGCTGTTAGTAGTTTCCAGTTTCGCATTAGAATTAGGCGATTGAAGATGTTGCTAATCTTAATTTCACCTTTTAGGGAGGTTTGAAAAGGGGGATGTCTTGGATTTTATTTTCCATCAGTCCAAAAAGATTCTCGAGAACTAAACCAGTTGCCTATTTATTTTTGTATACTCAGTGGCTAATTTTATTCTAGAGCTGTCAATGCTAGTGTAGGTCAATCATTTGCTGGAAAACCATCAACTTTACAATTTAGGATAAATTTGATAAAATATGGTTATGTTATAAAAAGTGACATAAAGGAGTGAATGATGATCAAAATGAAAAAAAGACTCATCGGAACTGGACTTGTCCTAGCTACAGGAATTTTACTGACAGCTTGTGGACAGTCAAATACTGATACAAGCACCTTCTCATCAACATTTAGTGCAAATCCGACGACGTTTAACTATCTTTTAGACTATTATGCAGATAACACTTCAGTGATTACCAATCTTGTGGATGGTTTGTTAGAAAATGATAGCTATGGGAATCTAACGCCAGCTCTAGCTGAAGATTGGTCAGTTTCGGCGGATGGTTTAACCTATACCTATAAACTCAGAAAAGATGCCAAGTGGTACACAGCTGATGGAGAAGAGTATGCTCCAGTCAAAGCCCAAGACTTTGTTACTGGGATCAAGTATGCTGCGGACAACAAGGGGCAAGCTATGGATCTCATCCAAAACTCTATCAAGGGATTGAATGACTATGTGACAGGTGCGACCAATGACTTCACAACAGTTGGTGTGAAAGCCTTGGATGACTATACGGTTGAATACACTTTGACACGGCCAGAACCTTATTGGAATTCAAAGACAACCAATAGTATCCTTTTCCCGGTTAACGAAGAGTTCTTGAAGTCAAAGGATAAAGAATTTGGAACCTTGACACCAAATAGCATCCTTTACAACGGTCCGTACTTGTTAAAAGATTTTACATCAAAATCTTCAATCGAGTATGTCAAGAATCCACACTATTATGACCATGATAAAGTAACCATTGAGAAAGTTAAGTTAGCCTACTTTGATGGTTCAGATCAGGAGATGACCATCCGAAACTTTGAAAGTGGTGCCTACTCACTTGCGGGAGTCTATCCAAATAGCTCGAGCTATGCCAAGACGAAAGAAAAATATCAAGACAACATTGTTTATAGCTTACAAGACAAGACTTCTTGGTACTTCAACTTTAACGTTAACCGTAAAGCCTATAACCATACTGCAAAAACATCAGATCAACAAAAGAACTCAACGCAAACAGCGATTTTAAATAAGAACTTCCGTCAGGCCTTGAACTTTGCCATCGATCGTACGACCTACTCTGCCCAATCTAACGGTCAAGAAGCGGCAAGTAAGACCCTTCGTAATACCCTTGTTCCCCCTACTTTTGTCCAGGTGGGAGATAAGACCTTTGGAGAAGTAACAGCTTCAAAGCTTGTGAACTACGGAACTGAGTGGTCAGGAATCAACTTGGCGGATGCCCAAGACGGTTACTTCAACAAGGAAAAGGCCCAAGCAAAATTTGCGGAAGCTAAAAAGGAATTGGAAGCCCAAGGGGTTACCTTCCCGATTCATTTGGATGTCCCAGTTGATCAAACCAATAAAAATGCAGTTTCTGGGATGAATTCGCTTAAACAAACCCTTGAAACAGTACTAGGTTCTGACAATATCGTCATTGATGTTCAACAGCTTTCAACGGATGACTTTGGGAATGTTGCTTTCCTAGCACCAAATCCAGCAGCTCGTGATTACGATTTGAACTTTGATGGCTGGGTTGGTGATTATCAAGATCCGTCAACTTATCTGGATCCATTTAATACCGAAGATGGTTTTTATCTCAAAATTTTCGGTCTAGATGCTAGGGAAGATCAAGAATTGATCAAGAGTCTAGGATTAGATACCTATACAAAACTTCTAAAAGAAGCAGATGCTGAGAATAAAGATGTCGCTAAACGTTATGAAAAATACGCTGAAGCTCAAGCTTGGATGATTGACAATTCTCTAGTCATGTCTGTTATGTCAAATGGTGGTACAGCCTCTGTAACTAAAGTAACTCCGTTTACACGTGCCTACTCTTTAGTGGGAATCAAAGGTGATGGAAACAACTACAAGTACATGAGACTGCAAAAAGATCCTGTTACCAAGAAACAATTTGATGAAGCTAAGGCTAAGTGGGAAGAAGAAAGTAAAAAAGCTATCGAACAAAGTCAAAAAGAATTTGAAAATCATATCAAATAAAAAGTTAAATAAGGTCTCTTGCGAGGGATCTTGTTTTTGTTTGCTCAAGGTCCTAAATAATGAAAGCGGTCACTTCGAAATATAGCTAAGAAAAAATGAATGAAAACGCTGAGAATTGTGGGAATAAATGGAATTCACCTTACTTTTGTGATATAATTACTTTAATTATTATAGTATAGGGGAGTGTCATGACGAAACGTTCAAAGAGATCTCGCTCGGGGAAAGTAAAGCGAAGTGTTAACATAGCCTTGTTAACTGTTTATCTATTGTTGGCTGGCTTTTTATTGTTTTTGATTTTTAAATATAATATCCTTGCTTTTAGATATCTTAATCTAGTGGCAACTGCGTTAGTTCTACTAGTTGCCTTAGTAGGGTTGCTCTTGATTATCTATAAAAAAGCTGAAAAATTTACCGTTTTTCTGTTGGTGCTCTCTATATTTGCCAGCTCTGTGTCGCTTTTTGCAGTACAGCAGTTTGTTGGATTGACCAATCGTTTAAATGCGACTTCTAATTACTCAGAATATTCGATCAGTGTTGCTGTTTTAGCAGATAGTGAGATTGGAAATGTTACGCAACTGACGAGTGTAACAGCACCGACTGGGACTGATAATGAAAACATTCAAAAACTACTAGCTGATATCAAGTCAAGTCAGAATACCGATTTGACGGTCAACCAGAGTTCGTCTTACTTGGCAGCTTACAAGAGTTTGATTGCAGGTGATACCAAGGCTATTGTCTTAAATAGTGTCTTTGAAAATATCATCGAGTCAGAGTATCCAGATTACGCATCGAAGATAAAAAAGATTTATACTAAGGGATTCACTAAAAAAGTAGAAGCTCCTAAAACTTCAAAGAGTCAGTCTTTCAATATCTATGTGAGTGGAATTGATACCTATGGTCCTATTAGTTCGGTGTCGCGTTCAGATGTCAATATCTTGATGACTGTCAATCGAGATACCAAGAAAATCCTCTTGACCACAACGCCACGTGATGCTTATGTACCAATCGCAGATGGTGGAAATAATCAAAAAGATAAATTAACCCATGCGGGCATTTATGGAGTTGATTCATCCATCCACACCTTAGAAAATCTCTATGGAGTGGATATCAATTATTATGTGCGATTGAACTTCACTTCGTTTTTGAAATTGATTGATTTGTTGGGTGGGGTAGATGTTTATAATGATCAGGAATTCACAGCTCTACACGGGAAGTTTCAATTCCCTGTGGGCAATGTTCATCTTGATTCAGAACAGGCCCTCGGTTTTGTTCGTGAGCGCTATTCCCTGGCAGATGGTGACCGTGACCGCGGGCGTAATCAACAAAAGGTGATTGTGGCTATCCTTCAAAAATTAACGTCAACCGAAGCACTGAAAAATTATAGTATGATCATTGATAGCTTGCAAGATTCTATCCAAACAAATATGCCACTTGAGACCATGATGAATTTGGTCAATGCTCAGTTAGAAAGTGGTGGAACTTACAAAGTGAATTCGCAAGACTTGAAAGGTACAGGACGGATGGATCTTCCTTCCTATGCGATGCCAGATAGTAACCTTTACATGATGGAAATTGACGACAGTAGCCTTGCATCTGTCAAAGCTGCTATTCAAGACGTGTTGGAGGGAAAATGAAATGATTGATATTCATTCGCACATCGTCTTTGATGTAGATGATGGTCCCAAGTCAAGAGAGGAAAGCAAGGCTCTCTTGGCAGAAGCCTACAGGCAGGGGGTGCGAACCATTGTCTCTACCTCTCACCGTCGCAAGAGCATGTTTGAAACTCCGGAAGAGAAGATAGCAGAAAACTTTCTTCAGGTTCGGGAAATAGCTAAGGAAGTGGCGAGTGACTTGGTCATTGCTTATGGGGCTGAAATTTACTACACACCAGATGTTCTGGATAAGCTGGAAAAAAAGCGGATTCCGACCCTCAATGATAGTCGTTATGCCTTGATAGAGTTTAGTATGAACACCCCTTATCGCGATATTCATAGTGCCTTGAGCAAGATCTTGATGTTGGGAATTACTCCAGTCATTGCCCATATCGAGCGCTATGATGCTCTGGAAAATAATGAAAAACGCGTTCGAGAACTGATCGATATGGGCTGTTACACGCAAGTAAATAGTTCACATGTCCTCAAACCCAAACTTTTTGGCGAACGTTATAAATTCATGAAAAAAAGAGCTCAGTATTTTTTAGAGCAGGATTTGGTTCATGTCATTGCAAGTGATATGCACAATCTAGATGGTAGACCTCCTCATATGGCAGAAGCATATGACCTTGTTACCCAAAAATACGGAGAAGCGAAGGCTCGGGAACTTTTTATAGACAATCCTCGAAAAATTGTAATGGATCAACTAATTTAGGAGAAATGATGAAAGAACAAAATACGATAGAAATCGATGTATTTCAATTACTTAAAATCTTGTGGAAACGCAAGCTAATAATTTTATTAGTGGCACTTGTGACAGGTGCGGGGGCTTTTGCATATAGCACTTTTATTGTTAAGCCAGAATATACGAGCACCACGCGTATTTACGTAGTCAACCGTAATCAAGGAGATAAGCCGGGACTGACAAATCAGGATTTGCAGGCAGGATCTTATCTGGTAAAAGACTACCGTGAGATCATCCTTTCGCAGGATGTATTGGAAAAGGTAGCGACAAATTTGAAATTGGATATGCCAGCAAAAACGTTAGCCAGCAAAGTTCAAGTGACTGTACCAGCTGACACTCGTATCGTTTCAATCTCTGTCAAGGATAAACAGCCAGAGGAAGCCGGTCGCATCGCTAATTCTCTACGAGAAGTTGCTGCAGAAAAGATCATAGCTGTAACGCGAGTATCTGATGTAACGACACTTGAAGAAGCGCGACCAGCTACGACTCCCTCTTCTCCAAATATTCGACGCAACACCTTGTTTGGTTTTCTTGGAGGAGCAGTCGTAACAGTGGTTACTGTTCTTTTGATTGAGTTACTCGATACCCGTGTGAAACGTCCTGAAGATGTCGAAGATGTACTGCAAATTCCACTTCTAGGGGTCGTTCCAGATTTGGACAAAATAAAATAGGAGGAAGTTATGCCAACGTTAGAAATCTCACAGGCAAAATTGGATCTTGTAAAAAAGGCGGAGGAATATTATAACGCCTTGTGTACGAACCTACAGTTAAGTGGAGATGATTTGAAAGTATTTTCTATCACTTCTGTGAAACCAGGAGAAGGAAAATCAACGACTTCCACCAATATCGCTTGGGCTTTTGCGCGTGCAGGTTATAAAACACTGCTGATCGATGGAGATATTCGCAATTCTGTCATGTCAGGTGTTTTTAAAACAAGGGATAAGATTACAGGACTGACAGAATTTTTATCAGGAACTACAGACCTGTCACAAGGGCTTTGTGATACCAATATCGAAAATCTTTTTGTGATTCAGGCTGGCTCTGTATCGCCGAATCCGACAGCCCTTCTTCAAAGTAAGAATTTCAGTACAATGCTTGAAACCTTGCGTAAATATTTTGACTACATTATTGTAGACACTGCTCCTGTGGGTGTCGTGATTGATGCGGCTATTATTACGCGAAAATGCGATGCTTCTCTTTTAGTGACGGAGGCAGGTGAAACAAATCGACGGGATATTCAAAAAGCAAAAGAACAGTTGGAACACACAGGGAAGCCGTTTTTGGGAGTTGTGTTGAATAAATTCGATACTTCAGTAGACAAATACGGTTCTTACGGAAATTATGGAGATTACGGAAAAAAATAAAAAATAGGTTGGGGGATAGAGATGAATGGAAAAGTAGTAAAGCCTTCATTGGCCATAATCCAGAGTTTTCTTGTTATTTTATTGACTTATCTGCTTAGTGCTGTGAGAGAAACGGAGATTGTTTCAACAACAGCTATTGCACTTTATATCCTCCATTATTTTGTCTTTTATATCAGTGATTATGGAAAGGATTTCTTTAAAAGGGGATATTTGCTTGAACTTGTCCAGACATTGAAATATATCCTATTCTTTGCGCTAGCGATTAGTATTTCTAATTTTTTCTTAGAAGATCGATTTAGTATTTCCAGACGAGGCATGATTTACTTCCTCACATTACATGCTCTTTTAGTCTATGTGCTAAACCTATTTATCAAGTGGTATTGGAAGCGAGCTTATCCCAATTTTAAAGGAAGTAAGAAGATTCTCCTACTTACAGCAACATCTCGTGTCGAAAAGGTACTGGATAGACTAATAGAATCAAATGAGGTTGTTGGGGAGTTGGTAGCCGTCAGTGTCTTAGATAAACCAGATTTTCAGCATAATTCTTTAAAGGTAGTAGCAGAGGAGGAGATAGTAGATTTTGCGACTCATGAGGTGGTCGATGAAGTCTTTATCAATCTTCCGAGTGAAAAATACAATATTGGAGAGCTTGTCTCTCAGTTTGAAACGATGGGAATTGATGTAACAGTCAATCTAAATGCTTTTGATCGTAGTTTGGCACGTAACAAGCAAATTCGTGAGATGGCAGGATTAAACGTTGTGACTTTTTCTACAACATTTTATAAGACTAGCCACGTGATTGCTAAGCGGATTATTGATATTATCGGTTCCCTGGTAGGCCTGATACTATGTGGTCTAGTCAGTATTGTACTGGTTCCTTTGATTCGAAAGGATGGGGGCTCTGCTATTTTTGCTCAGACGCGTATAGGAAAAAATGGTCGCCAGTTCACTTTTTATAAGTTTCGCTCTATGTGTGTAGATGCCGAGGCGAAAAAAAGAGAACTCATGGAACAAAATACCATGCAGGGTGGAATGTTTAAGATGGACGATGATCCTCGTATCACGAAAATTGGTCGTTTTATAAGGAAGACTAGCTTGGATGAGTTGCCACAATTTTACAATGTTCTAAAGGGAGATATGAGTTTGGTAGGTACACGACCACCAACAGTGGACGAGTATGAACACTATACCCCAGAACAAAAACGTCGACTAAGTTTTAAACCTGGAATAACAGGCTTATGGCAGGTCAGTGGACGAAGTGAGATTAAGAATTTCGATGAAGTTGTCAAATTAGATGTGGCCTATATAGATGATTGGACAATTTGGAAAGACATTGAAATTTTATTGAAGACAGTTAAAGTTGTATTTATGAGAGATGGAGCGAAATAGATAATGAAAAAAGTTATAACATATGGAACATTTGATTTGTTGCACTATGGTCATATTAATCTTCTTAAAAGGGCTAAATCGTTAGGTGATTATTTAATTGTTGTGATTTCCACTGATGAATTCAACTGGAATGAAAAACAAAAAAAATGTTATTTTACATATGAACAAAGAAAAACACTCGTAGAGGCTATTAGGTATGTTGATTTAGTAATACCTGAAGAATCCTGGGAACAAAAAGTGACAGATGTCCATGAATATCACATAGATACCTTTGTAATGGGAGATGACTGGAAGGGGGAATTTGATTTTTTAGAGAAGGAAGGAGTTGAAGTGGTCTATTTACCAAGGACTCCTGAAATCAGTACAACTGAAATTAAGAATTCATTGGCAACCAGAGAATATTAAAAACGGAGTTTGAGATAACTATATGACAGATGAATTAGAACAGTTACATAACTTAGAACTTTTGTTAGCTTCAGAAGTGTTAAAAATATGTGAAAAATATAATTTAAAAATCGTGATGCTAGCAGGAACTTTTCTAGGGGCTATACGCCATAATGGATTCATCCCGTGGGACGATGATATGGATTTTGGTATGCCAAGAGAGGATTTTGAAAGATTTAAAGAATTATGTGTTTCGGATTTGGATAGGGAAAAATATTTTCTACAGACAGATCAAACAGATTTGAATTATCCATTTAATTTTGTGAAACTACGTCTCAATAACACACATGTTTCTGAGGAATTTTCTTTAGATGCAAATGTTCATGATGGAATTTATATTGATATTTTTCCGATTGATGATATCTGTCCCAAGCCTTTTAGACGATTCATTCAACTTAAAGGATTTTGGTTATTCCGAAATCTATTATGGATAAAATGTGGATATGGGGACAACGATAGAAAAAAACGATTAGCGTATAAGCTAGCTAAGCTTGCCACACATGTGTTCTCAATATCTTTTTTGAAAAAGATGAAGGAGAAGTGTATATTACTAGGGCAGAGTACCAATGCTGATAATGTAGTGGTTAGTGATGGTAGTTATGGAATAAAGAAAGAAACTTTTCCAAAAGTGTGGTTAGACGAAGTTGAAAGTTATTCCTTTGATGATATAAAATTATGGGGAATGAAGAATTATAGAGCATACTTAAAACATATGTATGGTGACTATATGCAGCTTCCACCTGAGAATCAACGAAATCATCACAAACGAATTAAAATTGATTTTGGCCCATACGTAGAAAAATAGGAGAATTCATAACTTTGTCTAAAAAAGAGATAAAACTTTGTCTAGTAGGATCTAGCGGTGGACATTTAAATCATCTCTATCTATTGAAACCATTTTGGCAGGATAAAGATAGACTATGGGTTACTTTTGATAAAGAAGATGCTCGAAGTATTTTATCAAATGAAAAATGTCATTATTGCTATTATCCGACTAATCGTAATATAAAAAATCTAATAAAAAATACATTTCTTGCTTTAAGAATATTATATAAAGAAAGGCCAGATGTTATCATTTCATCCGGAGCAGCGGTTGCAATACCGTTCTTTTATTTAGGTAAAATATTTGGTGCTAAAACCGTTTATATAGAAGTATTTGATCGTGTAGACGCTCCGACAATGACTGGCAAAATAGTATACCCTGTTACAGATAGATTCATTGTCCAATGGGAAGAAATGAAAAAAATCTATCCCAAGGCAATCAATTTGGGAGGAATTTTCTAATGATTTTTGTAACTGTCGGTACGCATGAGCAACAATTTAATAGACTAATAAAAGAGATTGATGAATTGAAAGCAGAGGGAGTTATTACGTCGGATGTATTTATCCAAGTTGGTTTTTCAGACTATCAACCTCGATTTTGCAGATGGGAACGTTTTCTTTCGTATGATGAGATGAATAACCTAATGGAAGAAGCGGATATAGTTATTACTCATGGTGGTCCTGCTACATTTATGAATGTTATTGCTAATGGGAAAAGACCAGTAGTTGTTCCGAGAAGAAAAAAATTTGGAGAACATGTGAATGACCATCAGTTAGATTTTTGTAATAGGATTGTTCAGGAGGGATATGACTTAGTAGTCATAGAGGATATTAAAAAAATCCGAGAATACCTGAATCCATCTAGTAGTATTGCCGTTAAATCTAATAATGAATGCTTTGTACAACATTTTTCAAATTTGATTGCAGAATTAGTTAAGTAAAAATGACGAAGAGCATAGAAGGAGACACTTGATGAAAATTTTGCATATTCCAACAGGAGGTTTGTTTTCTGATGGGATTGGAACATTTATATATTCATACCTCGAATACATGGACTTGAGTGAAATTGAAGTGACGATTCTAGCTACTAATAAACCGTTGTTAGAAGATAAATTGAAATTTCAAGTATTAGGTGTTCAGATTGTAGAAATTGAAAGAAAGAAATCCTCAATACTGGCATATATGAGAGAATTCCTTGAACTCTTAAAAGTAGGAAAATACGATGTTGTACATGTTCACGGGAGTAGTGCTCTTATGTCAATTGAATTGTTTATAGCAAAAATTATGGGAGTTCCTGTAAGAATAGCGCATAGTCATAATACAACGTGTAATCATATTCTACTAGACAGAATGCTACGTCCTTTTTTTTACACTTTATATACTCAATCTTGGGCGTGTGGTGAAAAGGCAGGAGAATGGCTTTTTAAGGATAAACGATTTAAAGTTGTACATAATGCCAGGGATGTAGAAAAATATAGTTTTAATCCTCATCTTCGCCGAGTATTTCGGACAACGCATTCATTAAAAGAAAATACACTTGCATTAGGACATGTAGGCAGATTCAATATTCAAAAAAATCATACATTTCTTCTTGATTTAATGGATGAAATGAAATGTAAGCAGAAGGATGTAAAATTGTTTTTGGTCGGTGAAGGAGAAAAAGTAGATGATGTTAAGAGATATGTAAAAGAACGAAAATTGGAAAATTCAATTGTTTTTTTGAATCGGTATTCGGATATGCAATCGTTTATTTCTGCTATGGATATAATGTTATTACCGAGTTTATACGAGGGGTTGCCTTTAGTTGCTATTGAGTGGCAAATTAATGGAATTCAATCTATTCTTTCAACGACAATTTCTGATGAGTGCATCTTCACAAATAGTATCCAACAATTACCAATTGACAACGTAAGTACTTGGATAAAAGCCATTGAAGATTTTTCATATATAAACAGATTGGAAAAATCTAGAGAAAATATTGACCTAGCTCAAAAATCAAACTATGATATCAGAATTGAAGCTAAAAAATTAGAGAATGAGTATAAAAAGTTGATTGGGGAGTAAGAATACAATGAATATATCAATTGTATTATCAACATTTAATGGTGATGAATATATTGTTGAACAGTTAGATACTCTAAGAAATCAAACGCGCCTTGCTGAGGAAGTCTTGATTAGTGATGATGCATCTACAGATGATACTGTTCAAATAATTGAAGATTATATTGCTAAATATGAGTTGAATAATTGGTCTATAAAAAAAAATAAAGAGAATCAAGGATGGAAGAATAATTTTGCCATGTTATTAGAGGAGGCGAAAGGAGATATCGTTTTTCTTTGTGATCAAGATGATATTTGGCATTTAGATAAAATTCAAAAAATGTCTAAGATTATGGAAAATAATGATAAGATTTTGTTGTTAGCCTCTAATTACACACCTTTTTATGTTGGTGATGGTGTCAAGATTAAATTGGATAAAAGTGATTTGGATAATAGTGAGGCAGTGTATCAACCAAATTTTTTAGATAACTTCTTTCATATTAGAAGGCCAGGGTGTGTTTATGCGGTGAACAAAAAGATTATTCCATATTTTTTAGAAATCCGAAGTAACGAAGATGCACATGATGCCTTGTTATGGAGGCTAGCTTCGCTTCTTAATGGGTTATACATTTACTCCTACTCTACTATCGATTTTAGAAGACACGATAGCAACGCGACTGGTAGCAGAGAAAGAAGTTTCCTAAGGAGAAAAGAGCAAGTTATTTATTATGATGATTTGCTTCAGAGATTAGATAAATTTAGTAAACAACATGATTTATCACTTTCAAATGAACAAATTAGTGTTTTGAACGATTACATTCTATGGGGAAAAAATCGAAGAGAATTATTTATGAAAAAGAATGTATTTATATTTTTTAAATTATTTAAATATCATAAGTTGTATTGGTCGTTCAGGTCATATATTACTGATTTTATAGTGTTATATATGAAGGAGTAATTCTAGTAATGTTAAAGAGTATTAGTGAAAGTAAAGGGGGGATTCAAAGTGAGTCCATCAAGAGTTAAAACTGATGTAAAATTGAATGAGTTTCTTTTTGGATTAGCTTTTTATCCTTGGCTAATAGCATGGCTGTTTACTTCGACCTTTTATAAAGATTTTATACATCCTTATGGAATAATAAAAACTTGGGAGTATGTGGGATTATTTTTTCTATTACTTAAATTTATGTTAGATAAATCTAAGATAAAATCGATAATCATTACTCCAATTATACTTCTTATAGGTTTTATTGTAAGTTATGATAATGGTAACGCCTCCTTTGTAGCATATACTTTGACTCTTATATATTCTTCAAGAGATATTAATTTTCGTAATTTGGTAAGGAATACAATGTTCTGCCAGATTGGAGTTGTAGGAACTGTTGTAGTAAGCTCTTTACTTGGTATTATTCCAAACGAGCTAACCTTAACATATTCAGGAGGTGTGATCCGCTCACGGTATGGACTAGGTTTTAACTACACATCATTTACTCCGAATTATTTCCTGAGTATATTGCTGGAATATGTGTATTTAAAAGGTGAAAAATATTGGACAATAAAAGAGCTTTTTATTTGTGTACTATTAAATATAGTTATTTATAAATACACAGATACCCGTCTTACTTTTATTATGGTATTTATCCTTCTTTTGATATCGTTTTCGAGAAGATTTATATCAATCAATATGAATTTTAAATTTCTGAAATATTTACTTACTCTTATTTATCCAATTATGGCGTATATGACTTATTGGCTGACAGCAAAATTTGATAGTAGAAATAGTTTATTATCTTTAATAAATAACTTATTGAGTCAAAGGTTGAGATTCGGTCAAGAAGGTTTAAGGAGATACCCTCTAAGATTATTTGGAACTCATGTTCAATGGGATACTTCGGCGAATTCTTATTTTTATGTAGATTCGTCGTACATCAATATACTTGTAAGCTATGGAACAGTAATTTTTTTCCTTACGTTAATAAGCTATTCAATTATAATGAGAAAAGTTATAATTAATCGAAATAAAACTTTATTGATTGTGTTAATTTTTTGGTCAGTAAGAGCTTGTATTGACCCACAATTATTTTTATTGTGGTTTAATCCATTTTTGTTTTTAATTGCGAGAACGTTTTTAGATGAAAGAGAGGGAATTGGAGATGATATCACTTATATGCGTATGGAATAATTACGATAAGTTAAATACAATTCTTAAATCATCTTTATCTAGACAAAAAGATGTTAAATATGAACTTATTATAGTGGATTCCAATAAATATGGATTTAATTCTGCTGCTGAGGCTTTGAATTTTGGAGGCAAACAAGCAAAAGGTGATTATCTATTTTTTGTTCATCAAGATATTAGTTTTCAAGATGACTTTGAGTTAGCAAAACTAGAATCTTATTGTAGAAATTTCATATTTGGAGTAGCAGGGGTAGCAGGGGTAAAGAATATTGAGGGAAAGGTCGTCAGTTTTTCAAATATCTTCCATGGGGACCCGAAAACAAAAGCGGCTAGTAAATCTATAAGTATCCCTGTTGAAGTTGATGCAATTGATGAGTGTTTGATTATTATTCCGAAAAAAGTTTTTAGTACGAATCAATTTAGTATAATCGGTCCTACCTGGCATTTATATGGAACAGACTATGCATTACAGATGAAGTTAATCAATTCGCCAGTATTAGTTTTTCCAAGTGAGTTATGGCATGTGTCAGATGGGAAATCTTTAAACCTTAATTATTTTGATGCGATACAATGGTTATTGAAAAAATACTCTAAAAATTATTCAGTAATATACACTTTTTTTGGAGTTTGGCCAAGTAATCCTATTCTATTAAAATTTAAATGTCTTTATAGAAAATTAAGGTTTTATATTAAGGGAGTGTAATAGAAGTGAAGCTATATGTCGCAACACATAAATCTTATAATCAAGTTCAAGACCAAGACCTATATATCCCTATATTGGTGGGCGCGAATAAGAATATTGGAGAAAAGAACTATTTAAGAGATAATCAGGGAGATGATAATATTTCTGATAGAAACTTTACATTTTGTGAATTAACAGGATTATATTGGATTTGGAAAAATTCTAAAGATGATATTGTTGGTTTATGTCATTATAGACGTTATTTTGGGAAAAACAAGCGTTTTTTTAAACAGAATTCTATTTTAACAAAGAATGATATTCTAAAACAATTAAATGATTATGATGTAATATTACCATCAAAGGGTATGAACGAGTATAACGGGTATACTGCTGAAGAGTTTTTTAACAAGAATCACGATCATGAAGTTTGGGAAATGTGTAGACAGATTATTTCAGAAAACAATAAAGATTACCTTGATGCTTTTAATTGGTTTTCTAAAGAAAAAACAGGATACTGTTATAATATGTTTATAATGTCTAGAGAAATGATGGATGAATATTGCAGTTGGTTATTTCCGATTCTTTTTGAACTAGATAAGAAGATTGATTATTCAAGATATGATAGTTACAATACTCGTATGATTGGTTTTGTTGCCGAACGTTTAATTAACGTATGGGTATATAAGAAACAACTAACTATAAAAGAATTTCCAGTTTTTTCAACAGAAGAACCAAGATTCTTACAAAGAATTCAGAAAAAATTATTTAATAAGTAGTAGTTTATTTATAAAAGTAGATTGTTAATAAATCTTTCAAGGTGCTATTTCCCCTTTTCTAATTAAGTTTTATTGCACTGTTCTCATAAATACTCCTAGAAAGACTAAGTTAAATAAAGATGAAAATTTTAAAGAATTATGTTTATAATTTATCATATCAGATACTAGTAGTTATTCTCCCAATAATAACTACTCCCTATATTACTAGAATATTTAGTTCTCAAGAATTAGGTGATTATGGATATTATAGTTCCATAGTAACTTACTTTATATTGCTCGCTACTTTAGGTGTTGCCAACTATGGGACTAAGGTAATTTCTGGACATCGTAATGAGATTAACAAAAACTTTTGGGGTATCTACTCTTTACAATTAGGTGCTGCAATCCTTTCGATTTCCTTATATTGTATTTTTTGTGTTAACCTTTCTCCAATGCAAAACCCAGTAGCTTATATTTTGGGATTGAGTTTAGTTTCTAAAGCTCTAGATATTTCCTGGCTTTTTCAAGGGTTAGAGGATTTTCGTAAAATTACTGTTCGAAATATTACGGTAAAACTCGTTGGGGTAATCTCTATTTTCCTATTTGTCAAATCTACTAACGACCTCTACCTTTATGTGTTCTTATTAACAATATTTGAGCTATTAGGACAATTAAGTATGTGGTTGCCGGCTCGAAAGTTTATTGGCAAGCCCCATGTTAATTTAGAATACGCTAGGTACCATTTGAAACCAATTATTTTATTATTTCTTCCTCAGATAGCAATCTCTTTATACGTTACTTTAGATCGTACGATGCTTGGAATTTTAGCCTCTACAAAAGATGTAGGAATCTACGATCAGGCCCTTAAATTGGTGAATATTTTATTAACTTTGGTAACGTCATTGGGGAGCGTTATGTTACCTCGAGTTGCTAATTTATTAGCAACAAGCAATCATAAGGAAGTCAATAAGATGCATGAGATTTCATTCCTAGTTTATAATTTGATTATTTTTCCGATTATAGCAGGTATGTTGATTGTTAATGACGATTTTGTTCAATTTTTCCTTGGTCAAGATTTTCAAGACGCACGTTTTGCGATAGCAATCATGATCTTCCGCATGTTTTTTATCGGTTGGACCAATATCATGGGAATTCAAATTTTAATTCCGCATAATAAAAATAAAGAATTTATGATTTCAACAACGATTCCTGCAATTACCAGTGTGGGATTAAATTTGTTGTTTCTTCCCAAACTTGGTTATATAGGGGCTGCAATTGTCTCGGTCTTGACTGAAGCCTATGTTTGGGGAATTCAATTATTCTTTACACGTTCTTATTTAAAGGAAATTTCTATTATTGCACCAATGACAAAAATTGTACTTGCATCTGCTATCATGTATGGCATTTTGCTGGCTTCAAAAACATTCATACATTTTTCACCGGTCATAAATGTTTTAGTGTTTGTGGTGCTTGGTGGAATCATTTACCTTTTTTTGATTCTATCTCTGAAAGTGGTAGATGTGACAGAATTAAAACAAATGATTAGGAAAAATTAGAATGCGCAAATATCGAAATATTAATTTAGATCTATTAAAAGTACTTGCATGTGTTGGAGTTGTTCTACTTCATACAACGATGGGTGGGTTTAAAGAGACAGGTTCTTGGAATCTTTTGACATATTTATATTATTTAGGAACCTATTCTATTCCTCTATTTTTTATGGTCAATGGTTATTTATTGTTAGGAAAGAGAGAGATTACCTATTCTTACATACTGCAGAAAGTAAAATGGATTCTAATAACAGTGTCGTCATGGACCTTTATCGTCTGGCTGTTTAAAAGAGACTTCACAGAGAACCTAATTAAAAAAATTGTAGGTTCTTTGATACAAAAAGGTTATTTCTTTCAGTTTTGGTTTTTCGGATCCTTAATGCTTATTTATATATGTTTGCCGATTTTGAAAAAATTTCTAAATTCAAAAAGAAGTTATTTATACAGTCTATCTTTATTGGTAGTTATTGGTTTGATTTTTGAGTTAGCAAATATTGTATTTCAAATGCCAGCACAAACATATGTTATACAAACCTTTAGATTATGGACTTGGTTTTTTTACTACCTTTTAGGTGGTTTTATAGCGCAATTTAACAAGGATATTATCAAAAATAGTTTTAAGAGATGGATGAAAGCAGTTGTGATACTGTTGTTATTGATTTCACCAGTAATATTATTTTTCATAGCGAAGACTACTTATCATAATCTTTTTGCTGAATATTTTTATGATACTTTATTTGTAAAAGTCAGTACTCTAGGAGTTTTTCTAACTATCCTCACGCTTACGTTGAATGAAAACCGAAACGAATGGATTGTTTTCCTTTCTAATCAAACAATGGGAGTTTTCATAATACACACTTATATTATGAAATTGTGGGAAAGGATATTTGGTTTTAATTTTGTAGGAGCATATTTACTTTTTGCTCTATTTACTTTAAGTGTTAGTTTTATTATTGTTGGAATGTTAATGAAGATTCCTTACTTCAATCGAATCGTCAAATTATAAAAAGGAGAACACTATGTACGATTATCTTATCGTCGGAGCTGGTTTGTCTGGAGCTATTTTTGCTCACGAAGCTAAAAAACGTGGAAAAAAAGTAAAAGTGATTGATAAACGCGATCACATTGGAGGGAACATCTACTGTGAAAATGTAGAAGGTATCAATGTCCATAAATATGGTGCCCATATCTTCCATACTTCTAATAAAAAAGTTTGGGACTATGTTAATCAATTTGCTGAGTTTAACAACTATATCAACTCACCTGTCGCAAACTATAAAGGAAGTCTTTATAATCTTCCTTTCAATATGAATACTTTCTATGCTATGTGGGGGACAAAAACTCCACACGAAGTGAAAGATAAAATTGCTGAGCAGACAGCTGATATGAAGGATGTTGAGCCGAAAAATCTGGAAGAACAAGCTATCAAGTTGATTGGTCCGGATATCTATGAAAAATTGATCAAGGGTTATACTGAAAAACAATGGGGACGTTCTGCGACAGACCTTCCACCATTTATCATCAAACGCCTTCCAGTTCGTTTAACCTTTGATAATAACTATTTTAACGACCGTTACCAAGGAATTCCTATTGGTGGTTACAATGTCATCATCGAAAATATGCTGAAAGATGTAGAAGTTGAACTTGGAGTAGATTTCTTTGCTCACCGTGAAGAGTTGGAAGCATCTGCTAATAAAGTTGTCTTCACAGGAATGATCGACCAGTATTTTGACTACCAGCACGGAGAGTTAGAATACCGTAGCCTTCGTTTTGAGCATGAAACCTTGGACGAGGAAAATTATCAAGGGAATGCTGTAGTGAACTATACAGAGCGTGAGATTCCCTATACTCGTATTATCGAACACAAGCATTTCGAGTATGGCACGCAGCCAAAGACCGTTATCACGCGTGAATATCCAGCCGACTGGAAGCGTGGGGACGAACCCTACTATCCGATCAACGATGAGAAAAATAATACTATGTTTGCTAAGTACCAAGAGGAGGCTTCAAAGAATGATAAGGTTATCTTCTGTGGACGCTTAGCAGATTATAAATATTATGATATGCATGTGGTGATTGAACGCGCGCTTGAGGTTGTGGAGAAAGAATTTAGTAATTGAAAAATAACGAAGAAAGGTTGCTTATTATGAAAGGTATTATTCTTGCGGGTGGCTCAGGTACCCGACTGTACCCTCTTACACGAGCTGCGTCAAAACAGCTGATGCCGGTTTATGATAAACCCATGATTTACTATCCCTTGTCAACCTTGATGTTGGCTGGGATTAAGGACATCTTGATTATCTCCACTCCGACGGATCTGTCTCGTTTTGAGGATCTGCTTGGAGATGGCTCTGAGTTCGGTATCAAGATTTCTTATGCAGAGCAGCCAAGTCCGGACGGATTGGCGCAAGCCTTTATCATTGGGGCTGATTTTATTGGAAATGATAATGTAGCTCTGATTCTTGGAGACAATATCTATCATGGACCTGGTTTGAGCAGAATGCTCCAAAAGGCAGCTAAGAAAGGGAAAGGTGCTACTGTTTTTGGTTACCAAGTGAAGGACCCAGAGCGTTTTGGTGTGGTTGAGTTTGATGAAGACATGAATGCCATTTCCATAGAAGAAAAACCGGGGAATCCTCGCTCCAACTATGCAGTGACTGGTCTCTATTTTTATGATAATGATGTTGTAGAGATTGCGAAAAATATAAAGCCAAGTGCTCGTGGTGAGTTAGAAATCACAGATGTCAATAATGCTTATTTAAAGCGTGGAGATTTATCTGTTGAGGTTATGGGGCGTGGTTTTGCCTGGTTGGATACAGGAACACATGAGAGCTTGTTAGAGGCCTCACAATATATCGAAACGGTTCAACGGATGCAGAACGTACAGGTTGCCAATCTGGAAGAAATTGCCTATCGAATGGGTTATATCAGTCGTGAAGACGTGCTGGAATTGGCACAACCTCTTAAAAAGAATGAATACGGGCAGTACCTGCTCCGTTTGATTGGAGAAATCTAGATGACAGATAATTTTTTTGGAAAAACACTTGCAGTGCGTAAGATTGATGCAATTCCAGGTTTGTTAGAGTTTGACATTCCAGTTCATGGAGACAATCGTGGCTGGTTTAAGGAAAATTTCCAGAAGGAAAAGATGGTGCCACTTGGCTTTCCTGAAAGCTTCTTTGCTGAAGGGAAACTGCAAAATAACGTCAGCTTTTCTCGCAAAAATGTTCTTCGAGGCCTCCATGCCGAACCTTGGGACAAGTATATCTCTGTTGCAGACGATGGCAAGGTTTTAGGTTCTTGGGTAGACCTGCGTGAGGGTGAAACTTTTGGGAATGTTTACCAGACAGAGATTGACGCTAGTAAGGGAATCTTTGTCCCTCGTGGCGTAGCCAATGGATTTCAAGTCCTATCTGATACAGTTTCTTATATCTATCTGGTTAATGATTATTGGGCGCTTGAACTCAAACCTAAGTATGCCTTTGTTAACTACTCTGACCCAGAATTAGGAATTGAGTGGGAAAATCTGGAAGAAGCAGAGGTATCTGAAGCGGACAAACATCATCCCCTACTTAAGGACGTGAAGCCTTTGAAAAAAGAAGATTTGGAATAAGGAAATAATATGACTGAATACAAAAAAATCATCGTGACAGGTGGGGCTGGTTTTATTGGTTCTAACTTTGTTCATTATGTTTACAATAACTTTCCAGATGTGCATGTGACAGTGCTGGACAAGCTGACTTATGCAGGTAATCGTGCCAATATTGAAGAAATTTTAGGCGACCGTGTTGAGTTAGTTGTTGGAGATATTGCGGATGCAGCCTTGGTAGATAAGCTAGCTGCTCAAGCAGATGCGATCGTTCATTACGCTGCAGAAAGCCACAATGACAACTCGCTCAACGATCCGAGTCCCTTTATCCATACCAACTTCATCGGAACTTATACACTTTTGGAAGCAGCTCGTAAATACGACCTTCGTTTCCACCATGTGTCGACTGACGAAGTCTATGGGGATCTGCCGCTGCGTGAAGATTTACCAGGTCATGGGGAAGGACCAGGTGAGAAATTTACGGCTGAAACCAAGTACAATCCAAGTTCGCCTTACTCATCGACTAAGGCGGCTTCAGACTTGATTGTCAAAGCTTGGGTGCGCTCATTTGGCGTCAAAGCTACTATTTCCAACTGTTCCAACAACTATGGTCCTTACCAGCATATTGAGAAGTTCATTCCACGACAAATCACCAATATCTTGAGCGGTATCAAGCCAAAACTCTATGGTGAAGGTAAAAACGTCCGTGACTGGATCCATACCAATGACCATTCATCAGGCGTTTGGACAATTCTGACCAAGGGTCAAATCGGCGAAACTTATTTGATCGGTGCTAATGGTGAGAAGAACAACAAGGAAGTGTTAGAGCTCATCCTTAAGGAAATGGGACAGCCAGCTGACGCTTATGATCATGTGACCGACCGTGCTGGCCACGACTTGCGTTATGCTATTGATGCCAGCAAACTTCGTGATGAGCTAGGCTGGAAGCCAGAGTTCACCAACTTTGAAGCAGGTCTCAAAGAGACCATCAAGTGGTACACGGATAACCAAGACTGGTGGAAATCAGAAAAAGAAGCAGTCGAAGCTAACTATGCTAAGACACAACAAGTGATTAAATAAATGCATACAAAAAAGCAAGAGAATTCAAGGTCTCTTGCTTTTTATGTGTGTCGTAATCTTTTATTTTCTTACTTCTTGTTTATAAAACTCTTTAAGGGCATCTTGCCAGGTTGGAATGACGAAACCTGTCGCCTTTGCTTTTGCCAAGCTCATAGTTGAGTTGAGGGGGCGTTTAGCCTTGGCAGGAAACTTGCTGGAGTCTACTGGTACTACTTCAATATCACTGTCCTTAAGAATTTCAACAGCAAAGTCATACCAAGTGGTATCCTCAGCTGCATCATTTGATAAGTGGTAGTAGCCATATTCTTTTTGATTTTCAGTCAAGTAGGTCATAAATTCGGCCAAGGTACGTGTCCAAGTTGGGCGACCGTGTTGGTCGTTGACTACAGTAAGAGTTTTATGGGTTTTGGCTAGATTTTGCATGGTAAAAACAAAGTTTTTTCCATAATTTCCAAAGACCCAAGCAGTGCGGATAATGTAATGCTGTGACGTAAGGTTTTCAACAAGCTCTTCACCCATTCGCTTGGTACGTCCGTACTCTGTCTGCGGATCAGGTAGGTCATCAACTTCCCATTCTTGTCCGACGGGTTTCTTTCCATCAAAGACGTAGTCTGTTGAGATATAGACCAGAGTAGCTCCGTATTTCTCAGAGGCCTTAGCAACATTTTCAGTTCCAGTTACGTTTATGGCAAAATCCAGTTCTTTTCCTTCATCTTCAGCTGCATCAACAGCAGTATAGGCTGCGCAATGATAGACTAAAGTTGGCTTAACCTCAGCAAATACTTTTTCAACCATTTCAGAATTAGTGATATCCATTTCGGCCATATCCACCGCAACATAGTCCACATTTCTTTCATCTAGCAGATAACGTAGTTCTGTACCGAGTTGACCATTTGCACCTGTAATTAAGATCATATCTTTCTCCTTGATTGTTCTTATACTTAATTATAGCAAAAATATAGAAAAATTGGTTTTTAGTGAAACTTTTTTCGGTATAAACTTTGTTAGTAAAGCCCAAGAGAGACGAATAATTATTACTTTAGAATATCCTTGAAACTATTTTTCAGAATATACCAAATTAACACAAAAATTCTGAAAATTCTGTTGACATCTTTCTGAAAAGAGTCTATAATGGAGAGAAAGTTTTAAAGGAGAAAATGATGAAAAGTTCAAAACTATTTGCCCTTGCGGGCGTGACATTATTGGCGGCGACGACTTTAGCTGCATGTTCTGGATCAGGTTCGAGCGCTAAAGGTGAGAAGACATTCTCATACATTTATGAGACGGATCCTGATAACCTAAACTATTTGACAACCAATAAAGCAGCTACAGCAGATATTACTAGTAACGTGGTTGATGGTTTGCTAGAAAATGATCGCTACGGGAACTTTGTGCCGTCTATGGCTGAGGATTGGTCTGTATCCAAGGATGGATTGACTTACACTTATACTATCCGTAAGGATGCAAAATGGTATACTTCTGAAGGTGAAGAATACGCGACAGTCAAAGCTCAAGACTTTGTAACAGGACTTAAATATGCTGCTGATAAAAAATCTGATGGTCTTTATTTAGTTCAAGAATCAATCAAAGGATTGGACGCCTATGTGAAAGGAGAAATTACAGACTTCTCTCAAGTAGGAATCAAGGCCCTTGATGATTATACAGTTCAGTACACTTTGAACAAACCAGAAAGCTTCTGGAATTCTAAGACAACAATGGGGGTAATGGCTCCAGTTAACGAAGAGTTTTTGAATTCTAAAGGGGATGATTTCGCTAAAGGAACAGATCCAAGTAGCATCCTATACAATGGGCCATTCTTGCTCAAATCGATTGTAGCCAAATCTTCTGTTGAATTTGCGAAAAATCCTAACTACTGGGATAAGGACAATGTCCATATCGATAAGGTTAAATTATCATTCTGGGATGGTCAAGATACCAACAAACCAGCTGAAGCCTTCAAGGATGGAAGCTTTACTATGGCACGTCTCTTCCCAACAAGCGCTAGCTACCCAGAGATTGAGAAATCATTTAAAGATAACATCGTTTATACCCAACAGGATTCGACTACTTATTTAGTAGGTACGAATATTGATCGCCAGTCTTATAAGTATACTTCTAAGACAACGGATGAAGAAAAAACATCAACCAAGAAAGCTCTTCTAAACAAAGATTTCCGTCAAGCTCTTGCTTTTGGTTTTGATAGAACTGCCTATGCCTCTCAAGTAAACGGTGCAAGCGGTGCGACTAAACTGCTTCGTAACTTGTTTGTTCCACCTACATTTGTTCAAGCAGATGGCAAAAACTTTGGTGAGTTGGTCAAAGAAAAATTGGTGACATACGGTGACGAGTGGAGCAACGTGAACTTGGATGATGCCCAAGATGGACTTTATAATCCAGAAAAATCCAAAGCAGAATTCGCCAAGGCTAAGACAGCTCTTCAAGCAGAAGGTGTGAAATTCCCAATCCACTTGGATATGCCTGTAGACCAAACAAACACGACGAAAGTTCAACGTGTGCAATCTTTGAAACAGTCACTTGAAGCAACTTTGGGAACAGATAATGTAGTTGTGGATATCCAACAACTTCAAAAAGATGATGTATTGAACATCACCTACTTTGCCGAGACTGCTGCTGGTGAAGATTGGGATATCTCAGATAACGTTGGTTGGTCTCCAGACTTTGCGGATCCATCTACCTACCTTGATATCATCAAGCCATCTGTCGGAGAAAATACGAAGACTTACCTAGGATTTGACTCTGGAACCAACAACGCGGCAGCTAAGCAAGTTGGTTTGGAAGATTACGAGAAAATGGTTGTCGAAGCAGGAAAAGAAGTTTCTGATGTTTCAAAACGTTATGAAAAATATGCTGCTGCCCAAGCTTGGTTGACCGACAGTGCCTTGCTCATCCCAACAACTTCTAAAACTGGTCGTCCAATGTTGTCTAAGATGGTGCCATTTACTCTTCCGTTTGCTTACTCAGGTAACAAGGGTACGAGCGAAGCCCTCTTGTATAAATACCTAGATCTACAAGATAAGGCCGTGACAACAGAAGAATACCAAAAAGCCCAAGAAAAATGGTTGAAAGAAAAAGAAGAGTCGAATAAAAAGGCTCAAGAAGATCTCGCAAAACATGTGAAATAATGCAAAAGAGCTAACGATAAGTCAGTTCCAGATTGAAGAAAAGGTCCATTTTGGACAATTTTCTTCAATCTTTTTCTTTTACTCAAGTCTGAGTAGCAGATAGATAGAATAGTGTATCAGACAAGCAAAAACTCCTGAGATCAGTATAATCTCAGGAGTTTTCTTGTAATTATGGTTGTACTGGTTGGGGATTTTGTTGACCAGGGATGATATTTGATTGTTGCGTATTATTGTTGTTAGGGTTGTTACTTGCACTATTACTCGTGTTTGGAGTAGTTGAACTTGACTGAGAAGTCGAACTCTCAGATGTTGAGCTAGAACTTTCAGATGTCGAACTTTGTTGTGTAGATGATGAAGGGGTCCACGTATTGCGTGCTCCATTCTTAAAGACAAATTCTCCGCTTCTGTAAAGGCCTTCAGGCATGGTCCAATCCCCTGGATGGTCATCTGTTGAGAGGTAGGTCATCATCGAACGGTAGACCTTAGCAGCAACATAGAAGCCATCACCAACGATAGGAGTAAGTCGGTTAGAGTAACCGGTCCAGACAGCCATCGAGTATTTACGAGTATAGCCGACAAACATTTCGTCTGGAGCTACATAACCAGAGTTTTTAATGTATTTCTCGATTTCATCATCTGTATAGTTTGATGTTCCAGTCTTACCAGCTTGTGGTAGCCATGAAAGGTAGGCTCCACGTCCTGTCCCGTAGGTTAGGACAGTTTTCATCATTTCTGTCATCATATAGGCGGTTGTTTCTTTCATAGCGCGTGTTCCTGAATCAGAAAACTCTTTTGAACTACCATCACTAAAGATGATTTTGTTGATGTACATTGGCTTATGGTAAATACCGCCATTGGCAAAGGCAGCATAGGCTGCGGCCATTTTTTCACTGCTTGCCCCATACTTTTTGTTAGATTCGGTTGTGTTACTTGAAATCGCGTTGGCATAGTGCATATCTGGGTAGTCAATACCGAGTCTATTTAGGAAGGTCTTGGCTCTATCCAAACCGACTTTATTCAAGGTTTCTACAGCTGTAACGTTCCGTGATTGTTGAAGAGCATACTGCAACGTGATGTTTCCAAAGTAACTCTTATCCCAGTTGTAGACAGGTGTGTTGGTGCCAGGATAGTTATAAGGTACGTCGTGAACAACCGAAGCAGTTGAGTCATAGATATCGTACTCCAAGGCTGGCGCGTAATCTGTGATTGGTTTCATGGTTGAACCCCAGTCGCGGTTTGTTTCGACAGCTTGGTTCATACCGAAGGAAACATTGCTAGATTGATGGCGTGCGCCTAACTGGGCAATCACCTTTCCATTTGTGACATCAACGATGGTAGAAGCTACTTGCAACTCATCATCTGGATAATTAACGTATTCGTCGGTATTGTAGATATCCCAGAGACGCTGTTGAACGGCTGGATCAACATTGGTATAAACTTCCATCCCTGTTGTCAAAAGGTTGTAACCAGTTTCCTGTTCGACTTGGTCGATTACCTCTTTGAGATAATTGTCCATATACGGAGGATAGCTATTGGCAGATTTTAAACTTTGAAGTCCGTCTGTAATAGGAGTGTTAATGGCTTTTTCGTATTGTTCGGCTGTAATGTAACCTTGTCCCTTCATCTCGGAGAGAACCAGATCTCGGCGTTCTTGTGCCGCTTCTGGATGAGAGTAGGGGTCGTACTGATTTGGCGCCTGGGGCATTCCGGCTAGGAGAGCCAATTGAGGTAGACTTAAATCTTTGAGGTCTTTACCATAGTAGTTTTGGGCTGCCGTTTGCATCCCGTAATTTCCGTTGGACATATAGACCTTGTTGATGTAGTAAGTTAGGATTTCTTGTTTGGTCGCCTTTTGTTCTAGCTGAACGGCTAGCCAAGCTTCCTGAGCCTTACGTGAAAGTGTCTGGTCAGATGTTGACGTTGAGAAGTAGGTTAATTTAATCAACTGCTGTGTCAAGGTAGAACCACCTTGAAGACCGCCCCCACCACGAAGGTTTCGTAAGGAAGCGCCTAGGATACGAATCGTATCTACTCCTCGGTGACTAAAGAAACGATGATCTTCAATAGAGACAATTGCATTGACTAGCTCCGTAGGGATTTCATTAGCCTGTGCATTGACACGGCGCTCAGAACCCAGATCAGCGATCAGTTCATTTTTGCTGTCATAGATCTTACTAGACGTTGTAGCGACTAGCTTACTTTCGGATAGGGCTGGAGCCTTGCTTACATAGTAGAGAAAGAGGCCTCCACCTAGCATAATAGCTGCGATAAATACAGTTAAGAGGCAGATACTGACATACTTAACTATTCGCAGGAAAGTTTGTTTGTTCATCTTATTTTACCACCTAGTAAATGTTCTTTGATAACGTCGAGATAGGGAATCTGTGGAAAGGCACCAGGCTCGATCCTATATCCATTTTCTCGAATATATCCAAGTGGCATTGACTTTTGTCCCATATCTTGATGATAGAAACGAATCAAATCAATGGCCGGCAATAAGTAGGTTTCTTGCTGAGAAGAAAAGTGAAGGAGGACAAAGCAGATTCCTTGCTGGGCAAGAACTTGTTCCATATGCTGGATCTGGTGAAGATGGAAATTCTTCATCGGAATCGCATGTTTTTGCCTGGTTTCCTTTGCTTCAAAGTCGATGTAGTATCCATCATAAACTCCTGAATAGTCAGTAGTTGAGGCTTGTCTAAAGTAGGCTTCAACGATCTTGGCTCGACTTCTTTGGGGATAGTCGACACGTACGATTTGGATGGGAGTCGGTTTCTTGTGGATAACAGCCAACCCATGCGACAAATAGTAGTCGTTCGTAGCGTTGATCATCTTTTCAAAAGACATTCCCCGATTTGCGAAATTTTTAGTTTGTGACGGGGGTGCTTGTCTCTTCTGTGATGAAAGTTTATGTGGATAGTTGACCATAATTCTCCTTATTGGTACAATAACATCACTCTATTATATCATAAATTTACAAAGAAAGGGTTAAAAATGACAACAGCCTTGATTTTAGGCTATTCAGCCTTCGACCTTGGTCTCTTTAATGACAAGGATATTCGCGTTGATATTATCAAAACAGCCATTCACAGAGACCTAGAACGTCTAGCAGAAGAAGGGGTGACCTGGCTTGTTTTTACAGGGACTCTGGGCTTTGAGTACTGGGTGCTGGAAGTGGCACAGGATATGAAAGCAGACTATGGCTTTCAGTTGGCAACGATTTTTGCCTTTGAAACCCATGGTAGTAACTGGAATGAGGCCAATCAAATCAAACTCAGTGAGTTCAAGCAGGTTGACTTTGTCAAATATGCCTATCCACAATATGAGCACAAGGGACAATTACGCGATTATCAGAAATTTCTGCTGGAAAATACGGATGGATGCTATCTCTTTTATGACGAAGAAAACGAAACCAAGTTACAGTATTTTTACCAGATGATGAAAAATCAAGAAGGCTATGTTACAAAAAGATTAACATTTGAGGATCTGAACGAAATAGTGGAAAATTTTTCCGAAAAGTGAGGCTTTGACCTTGATTTTTGTTTGTCTTTTTTTATATAATAAGAATAGCAATCAAGAATGGAGAGAGAAATGGCAAGTATTATTTTTTCAGCAAAAGATATTTTTGAACAAGAGTTTGGACGTGAAGTTCGCGGATATAGTAAGGCAGAGGTAGACGAGTTCCTAGATGATGTGATCAAGGATTATGAGACTTACGCAGCTTTGGTCAAATCTCTTCGTCAAGAGATTGCTGATTTGAAGGAGGAATTGTCTAACAAGCCACAGGCAAGTTCTACTCAACAAAGTTCTATCGAAGTAACAAGTTCTACTCCAATGACAAATTTTGATATTTTGAAACGATTGAATCGACTTGAAAAAGAAGTATTCGGTAAGCAAATTGTAGACAATTCTGAGTTATAATCAGGTGTCTATTAGATGCAATTTTTGGATAATCGCGTGAAGAGAATCCCTTTTCATGAGGAAAGTCCATGCTAGCACAGGCTGTGATGCCTGTAGTGTTTGTGCTAGGCGAAACCATAAGCCTAGGGACGAGAGATCGTTACGGCAGTCGAAATGGCTAAGTCTTCGGATAAGTCAGAGTAGGCTTGAAAGTGCCACAGTGACGGAGTCTTTCTGGAAACGGAGAGAGTGGAACGCGGTAAACCCCTCAAGCTAGCAACCCAAATTTCGGTCGGGGCATGGAGTGCGTGGAAACGAACGCAGCACTCTGACCGCTATCAGTTTAATGCAGACAGCGGTAGACAGATGATTATCGAAGGAAGTGGTCCTAGTCACTTCTGGAACAAAACATGGCTTATAGAAAATTGCATATAGGTTGGGGCTGAGAAATCTTTCTCAACCTCATTTTTTAAAGTGTACAAAAGAAAGGTCTTACAAGACTGTAAAATGAAAAAAGAATTTAATTTAATCGCAACTGCTGCAGCGGGGCTCGAGGCTGTCGTTGGACGTGAGATGCGAGAGTTAGGCTATGATTGTCAGGTTGAAAACGGCCGTGTCCGTTTTCAAGGAGATGTGAAGGCAATTATTGAGACCAATCTTTGGCTTCGAGCAGCTGACCGCATCAAGATTGTAGTTGGAAGCTTTCCAGCTAAGACCTTTGAGGAACTGTTTCAAGGAGTTTTTGCCCTAGATTGGGAAAACTATCTCCCGCTCGGGGCGCGCTTCCCGATTTCAAAGGCTAAATGCGTTAAGTCTAAACTGCACAATGAGCCTAGTGTTCAGGCTATTTCCAAGAAGGCGGTTGTGAAGAAACTGCAAAAGCACTATGCCCGTCCAGAAGGGGTTCCCTTGATGGAAACTGGTCCTGAGTTTAGGATAGAGGTGTCCATCCTTAAAGATGTGGCGACTGTCATGATTGACACGACAGGTTCTAGCCTCTTTAAGCGTGGTTATCGTACGGAAAAGGGTGGAGCGCCTATCAAGGAAAACATGGCAGCAGCCATTCTACAACTCTCAAACTGGTATCCAGACAAGCCCTTGATTGATCCGACCTGTGGTTCAGGAACTTTCTGTATCGAGGCGGCTATGATGGCTAGAAAGATGGCTCCTGGCCTCCGCCGTTCCTTTGCTTTTGAGGAATGGAACTGGGTTAGCGATCGGTTAATCCAAGAAGTTCGCACAGAGGCGGCTAAGAAAATCGATCGTGAGATAGAATTGGATATTATGGGCTGTGATATTGATGCTCGGATGGTTGAGATTGCTAAGGCCAATGCTCAAGCAGCAGGCGTGGCAGGTGATATCACTTTTAAGCAAATGCGGGTACAGGATTTGCGTTCAGACAAGATAAATGGTGTCATCATTTCCAATCCACCATATGGTGAACGTTTGTCGGATGATGCAGGAGTTACCAAGCTCTATGCTGAAATGGGACAGGTCTTTGCACCACTGAAAACCTGGAGTAAGTTTATCCTGACGAGTGATGAAGCTTTTGAAAGCAAATACGGAAGTCCAGCGGATAAAAAGCGCAAACTTTATAACGGAACCTTAAAAGTGGATTTGTATCAATACTTTGGTCAGCGTGTGAAGCGCCAAGAGGTAAAGTAGAAAGGAAGACAGATGAGTAAAAAAAGACACAATCGCCATAAAAAAGAGCATCAAGAATCCAAATTTGATTTTGACGAGGCGAAAGATTTGACAGTTGGTCAAGTCATCCGTAAAAATGAAGAAGTTGAAGCTGGAGTATTGCCTGAGGACAATATCTTGGATAAATACATCAAACAGCACCGCGAGGAAATCGAGGCGGACAAGTTTGAAACACGTCAATTTAAAAAAGAAGAACTGCAGGAAGCTCAGGCTCAAGAAGAATTGACACAGGAAGTTCCAGAGATCACTGAAGAGTCGGCGTCAATCATGGAGGAACCCGATACAGTTTCAGAAGAAACGGTGTCAGATTCAGCGGAAACTACAAGCTCGGATGTGATTTTGCCTCCTTTGGGAGAGGAAAATCAAGACTTGGAACCGCTCGTGTTGGAAAAGCAAGAGCCGGCAGAGATTACTGATGAGAAAGAAGAGGAAGAGACAGCTCTACTTTCACGATCAGCTCAGGGAGAATCAGAAACAACTTCTAATTCTAAAAAGAAGCGCGTGTTTGTTATCGGTTCAGCCTTGGCTGCAGCCCTTATCTTGGCAGGTAGTTACTATATCATCTATCGCCAAGTAACTCGCTCTAACCAAGCTATCCAGTCTTCTCAATCATCTTCTAGTAATCAAGAAACACAAGCGGCTCTACAAGAGTTTAATACTCTCTACGATGCCTTTTATACGGATGTTAATAAAACAGCCTTGAAAAATAGTCAGTTTGACAAGTTGAAGCAACTCAAGGCTCAACTAGATAAACTCGAAGGCAGTCGAGAGTATACCCTTGCCAAGTCTAAGTATGATAGTTTAGAAACTCAAATCAAGGCTGTGCAAGAAGTGAATAATCAGTTTGAAACTCCAGCAATTACTGATGGTGTCTTGGATACCAATGCTAAGGTCAAGGCAGATGCTAAATTTACAGAAATTAAAACAGGGAATACAGAGCTAGATAAACTGTTAGATAAGGCCATTAGCCTTGGTAAGAGCCAGCAAACAAGCGCCTCTAGTTCAAGTTCAAGTAGCAGTAGTCAAGAAAGTTCAAGTACAACGACTGATAGCAGTACGAGCAGTTCGTCTGCTTCATCAAGTTCAGCGCCTGCCAGCAGACCAGAAAGTGGAGGTTTGTCTAGTGATGGTGTCAATCTTCAAAGAAGTGCTAGTCGTGTACCCTACAACCAATCAGCTGTAGAGGATAGCAACAACCCTGCTTGGAATTTTGCTGATGGTGTTTTGGAACAAATCCTAGCAACATCACGTGCTCGTGGCTATATCACTGGCAATCAATATATCCTAGAACGGGTCAATATCGTAAACGGAAATGGTTATTATAACCTCTACAAACCAGATGGAACCTATCTCTTCACCCTCAACTGTAAGACTGGATACTTTGTTGGTAATGGAGCTGGTCACGCGGATGACTTGGATTACTAGGAGTCCGTTACAAAATTCTTTCCTTTCATAGGTAAAAATGATAAAATAAAACATATTAAACAAGAGGAGTGTCACATGACAAAAGCAAACTTTGGTGTTGTTGGTATGGCCGTAATGGGTCGTAACCTTGCCCTAAATATCGAATCTCGTGGCTATACAGTTGCCATTTACAACCGTAGTAAAGAAAAAACAGAAGATGTCATTGCTTGCCATCCTGAAAAGAACTTTGTGCCAAGCTATGACGTTGAAAGCTTTGTAAACTCAATCGAAAAACCTCGTCGTATCATGCTGATGGTTCAAGCTGGACCTGGTACAGATGCAACTATCCAAGCCCTTCTTCCACACCTTGACAAGGGTGACATCTTGATTGACGGAGGAAACACTTTCTACAAAGATACCATCCGTCGTAATGAAGAATTGGCAAACTCTGGTATCAACTTTATCGGTACAGGGGTTTCTGGTGGTGAAAAAGGTGCCCTTGAAGGTCCTTCTATCATGCCTGGTGGACAAAAAGAAGCCTATGAATTGGTTGCTGATGTTCTTGAAGAAATCTCAGCCAAAGCACCTGAAGATGGCAAACCATGTGTGACTTACATCGGTCCTGATGGAGCTGGTCACTATGTGAAAATGGTCCACAACGGTATCGAGTATGGTGACATGCAATTGATCGCAGAAAGTTACGACCTCATGCAACACTTGCTAGGTCTTTCTGCAGAAGATATGGCTGAAATCTTTACTGAGTGGAACAAGGGCGAATTGGACAGCTACTTGATCGAAATCACAGCTGATATCTTGAGCCGTAAAGACGATGAAGGTCAGGATGGACCAATCGTAGACTATATCCTCGATGCTGCAGGTAACAAGGGGACTGGTAAATGGACGAGTCAATCATCACTTGACCTTGGTGTGCCATTGTCACTCATCACTGAATCCGTATTTGCCCGCTACATCTCTACATACAAAGAAGAACGTGTGCATGCTAGCAAGGTTCTTCCAAAACCAGCTGCTTTCAAGTTTGAAGGAGACAAGGCAGAGTTGATCGAAAAGATCCGTCAAGCTCTTTACTTCTCAAAAATCATTTCATACGCACAAGGATTTGCTCAATTGCGTGTGGCTTCTAAAGAAAACAACTGGAACTTGCCATTTGCGGACATCGCCTCTATCTGGCGTGATGGCTGTATCATCCGTTCACGTTTCTTGCAAAAAATTACAGATGCTTACAACCGTGATGCAGACCTTGCTAACCTTCTCTTGGATGAATACTTCTTGGATGTAACCGCTAAGTACCAACAAGCAGTACGTGATATCGTAGCTCTTGCTGTTCAAGCTGGTGTACCAGTACCAACTTTCTCAGCAGCTATTACTTACTTTGATAGCTATCGTTCAGCAGACCTTCCTGCTAACTTGATCCAAGCACAACGTGACTACTTCGGTGCTCACACTTACCAACGTAAAGACAAAGAAGGTATCTTCCACTACTCTTGGTATGACGAAAAATAAGTAGGTCTGCCATGGGGAAACGGATTTTATTACTTGAGAAAGAACGAAATCTAGCTCATTTTCTCAGTCTGGAACTCCAAAAAGAGCAATACCGTGTTGATCAGGTAGAGGAGGGGCAAAAAGCTCTCTCCATGGCTCTCCAGACGGACTATGACTTGATTTTACTGAATGCTCATCTGGGGGATATGACGGCCCAGGATTTTGCAGAGAGGCTGAGTCGGACAAAACCAGCCTCAGTGATCATGGTCTTGGACCATCGCGAAGAATTGCAAGACCAGATTGAGACAATCCAGCGCTTCGCCGTTTCTTACATCTATAAGCCAGTGATTATTGATAATCTGGTAGCTCGTATTTCAGCGATTTTCCGAGGTCGGGACTTTATCGACCAACACTGTAGTCAAATGAAGGTCCCAACGTCTTACCGCAACCTACGTATGGATGTAGAACATCATACCGTTTATCGTGGCGAGGAGATGATTGCTCTGACGCGTCGTGAGTATGACCTTTTGGCCACTCTCATGGGAAGCAAGAAAGTCTTGACTCGTGAGCAGTTGTTGGAAAGTGTTTGGAAGTACGAAAGTGCGACAGAGACCAATATCGTGGATGTTTATATCCGTTATCTACGTAGCAAGCTTGATGTAAAAGGTCAAAAAAGCTACATTAAAACCGTGCGTGGTGTTGGTTACACCATGCAAGAATAGGAAAGCAGTTGCAGTTGTGTAACTGCTTTTTTTGAGAAGTTTCTATATATTGACATACAGTCAGGTCTTTGCTACAATCAGTGATGGAGGAAAAATCTAATGAAATTTTTGAAAAAAATGTTTCAAGTTGCTCTAGCAGTCTTTTTCTTTGGTTTGCTAGCGACAAGTACCGTATTGGCGGATACCACAGGTGGACAGTTTGTTGATAAGGATAATAGAAAATATTATATAAAAGATGATCATAAAGCAATCTATTGGCATAAAATAGACGGTAAAACTTACTATTTTGGTGATAAAGGAGAAATGGTAGTTGGATGGCAATACTTAGAAATTCCTGGAACAGGTTATCGTGATAATTTATTAGATAACCAACCAATTAATGAAATTGGACTCCAACAAAAATGGTATTACTTTAGCTCAGATGGAGCTTTGCTAGAACAAACAGATAAACAAGTACTAGAGGCAAAAACGTCTGAAAATACAGGAAAAGTATACGGTGAACAATATACTCCATCTGCTGAAAAGAGAACTTATTATTTTGATAATAATTATGCTGTAAAGACAGGTTGGACTTATGAAGACGGCAATTGGTATTATTTAAATAAGCTAGGAATTTCTGGCGATGATTCTTACAATCCACTACCAATTGGTGAAGTTGCTAAGGGTTGGACTCAAGATTTCCATGTTACTTTTGGCATTGATAGAAGCAAACCTGCTCCATGGTACTACCTAGACCCAGAAACTGGTATTATGCAAACTGGTTGGCAATATCTAGGTAATAAGTGGTACTACCTCCGTTCATCAGGAGCTATGGAAACTGGCTGGTATCAAGATGGTTCAACTTGGTATTATCTAGATACTCAAAATGGAGATATGAAGACAGGCTGGGCTTATGTTGGTAACAAGTGGTACTATCTCCGTTCATCAGGAGCCATGGATACCGGTTGGGTGAAAGATGGTTCGACTTGGTACTACCTACATGCAAGTAATGGAGATATGAAGACAGGTTGGTTCCAAGTCAATGGCAAATGGTACTACGCTTATAGCTCAGGTGCTTTAGCAGTTAGTACAAGAGTGGATGGCTACTACGTCAACTATAATGGCGAATGGGTCCAATAATGAAAGAGGCGATTGTGAAGGAAACAATCGCTTTTTTTGTGAAAATATAATAAAATAGATGGGAAAGAATAAATACTTGTGTGAAAAATAAGACGGTCTTATCGTCTAGCAAAAGGAAAAAATGACAAAAAAAGTAGGTGTCGGTCAGGCACATAGTAAGATTATTTTAATAGGAGAGCACGCTGTCGTTTATGGTTATCCAGCCATTTCCCTGCCTCTTATAGAGGTGGAGGTGACTTGTAAGGTGGTCCCTGCTGAAAGTCCATGGCGTCTTTACGAGGAGGATACCTTGTCTATGGCGGTGTATGCTTCGCTTGAGCATCTAAATATCAAGGATGCTTGCATTCGTTGTCGGATTGACTCAGCTATTCCTGAAAAACGGGGGATGGGTTCGTCAGCAGCTATCAGCATAGCAGCCATTCGAGCTGTTTTTGACTATTATCAAGCCGAACTGCCTCATCATGTATTGGAAATCTTGGTCAATCGGGCTGAGATGATTGCCCATATGAATCCGAGTGGTTTGGATGCCAAGACCTGTCTCAGTAATCGACCGATTTGTTTTATCAAGAATGTCGGCTTTACAGAATTAAACATGGACTTATCAGCCTATCTGGTCATTGCAGATACAGGCGTTTACGGTCATACACGCGAAGCCATCCAAGTGGTTCAAAGCAAGGGGAAGGATGCTCTTCCGTTTTTGCATGCCTTGGGAGAATTGACCCAGCAGGCAGAAGATGCGATTAGACAAAAAGATGCTGAAAAACTGGGACAAATCTTCAGTCAGGCACATTTACATCTAAAAGAAATTGGTGTTAGTAGCCCTGAGTCTGATTCCCTCGTTGAAACGGCTCTGAGTCAGGGAGCTTTGGGTGCCAAGATGAGTGGTGGTGGGCTAGGAGGCTGTATCATAGCCTTGGCAGCTACTCTAGATCAAGCACAAGAACTAGCAAAACGATTAGAAGAGAAAGGAGCTGTTCAGACATGGATCGAAAGCCTGTAACAGTATGTTCCTACGCAAATATTGCCATTATCAAATACTGGGGAAAGAAAAAAGAAAAAGAGATGGTTCCGGCTACTAGCAGTATTTCTTTGACTTTGGAAAATATGTATACAGAGACGACCTTGTCACCTCTTCCAGCCCATGCGAAAGCTGATGCTTTTTATATCAATGGTCAGCTCCAAAATGAGGCGGAGCATGCTAAGATGAGTAAGATTATCAACCGTTACCGTCCAGAAGGTGAGGGCTTTGTCCGTATCGATACCCAAAACAACATGCCTACCGCAGCGGGCCTGTCCTCAAGTTCTAGCGGTTTGTCCGCCTTAGTTAAGGCTTGCAATGCCTATTTCAAACTTGGATTGGATAGAAGCCAGTTAGCACAGGAGGCTAAGTTTGCTTCAGGTTCTTCCTCTCGTAGTTTTTATGGACCACTGGGTGCCTGGGACAAGGATAGTGGGGAAATTTACCCTGTAGAGACAGACTTGAAACTAGCTATGATCATGTTGGTGCTAGAGGACAAGAAAAAACCAATCTCTAGCCGGGATGGGATGAAACTCTGTGTAGAAACTTCTACTACCTTTGATGACTGGGTCCGTCAGTCTGAAAAGGACTATCAGGATATGCTGGTCTATCTCAAAGAGAATGACTTTGCCAAGGTTGGGGAATTAACGGAGAAAAATGCCCTAGCCATGCACGCTACGACTAAAACAGCATCACCATCCTTTTCTTATCTAACGAATGCCTCTTATGAAGCGATGGATTTTGTTCGCCAGCTTCGTGAGCAAGGAGAAGCCTGCTACTTTACCATGGATGCTGGTCCCAATGTCAAGGTCCTCTGTCAAGAGGAAGACTTGGAGCATTTATCAGAAATCTTCGGTCAACGTTATCGCTTGATTGTGTCAAAAACAAAGGATTTGAGTCAAGATGATTGCTGTTAAAACTTGCGGAAAACTATACTGGGCGGGTGAGTATGCTATTTTAGAGCCAGGACAGTTGGCCTTGATAAAGGCCATCCCCATCTATATGAGGGCCGAGATTGCCTTTTCTGATAGCTACCATATCTATTCAGATATGTTTGATTTCGCAGTGGACTTGACGCCAAATCCTGCCTACAGTTTGATTCAAGAAACAATTGCTTTGGTGAATGACTTCCTCGCTGATCGTGGGCAAACCTTGAGACCTTTTTCTTTGGAAATTCGTGGAAAAATGGAACGGGAAGGCAAAAAGTTTGGTCTAGGCTCTAGCGGTAGTGTCGTTGTCTTGGTGATCAAGGCCCTGCTGGCTCTATATGATATTACGGTTGATCAGGAACTCTTGTTCAAGCTGGCTAGCGCGGTCTTGCTCAAGCGAGGCGACAATGGTTCCATGGGGGACCTTGCCTGTATTGTGGCAGAAGATTTGGTTCTCTACCAGTCTTTTGATCGAAAGAAGATAGCTGCTTGGTTGCAAGAAGAAAGCTTGGCGACAGTTTTGGAGCGTGACTGGGGCTTTTCTATCTCACAAGTGAAACCAACCCTAGAATGTGATTTCCTAGTGGGATGGACCAAGGAAGTGGCTGTATCGAGTCAAATGGTTCAGCAAATCAAGCAAAACATAGGCCAGAACTTTTTAACTTTCTCAAAAGCAACGGTATCTGCTTTGGTAGAAGCCCTGGAGCATGGGAATGCAGAAAAAATTATCGAGCAGCTGGAAACAGCCAGTCAGCTTTTAGAAGGTTTGAGCCCAGATATTTACACACCTTCACTGAGACAGTTGAAAGAAGCCAGTCAAGATTTGCAGGCTGTTGCCAAGAGTAGTGGCGCTGGTGGTGGTGACTGTGGCATTGCCTTGAGTTTTGATGAGCAATCAACTGAAACCTTAAAAAATCGCTGGGCCGATCTGGGGATTGAGCTCTTATACCAAGAAAGGATAGGACATGACGACAAATCGTAAGGACGAGCATATCCGCTATGCCCTTGAGCAGAAAAGTTCCTATAATAGCTTTGATGAGGTGGAGTTGATTCACTCTTCGCTACCGCTTTATGACCTAGATGAAATCGATCTTTCGACAGAATTTGCAGGTCGAAAGTGGGACTTTCCTTTTTATATCAATGCCATGACGGGTGGGAGCGAAAAAGGTAAAGAAATCAATCAAAAACTGGCTCAGGCGGCAGAAGCCTGTGGGATTTTGTTTGTGACGGGATCTTATAGCGCAGCCCTCAAAGATCCAACAGATGCCTCTTTTTCTGTCAAATCTAGCCGTCCAAATCTCCTCCTTGGAACCAATATTGGCTTGGACAAGCCTATCGAGTCAGGACTTCAGACTGTAGAAGCGATGAATCCTCTTCTCCTCCAAGTGCATGTTAATGTCATGCAGGAATTACTCATGCCCGAGGGAGAAAGAAAGTTCAGAAGCTGGCAATCGCATCTGGCAGACTACAGCAAGCAAATCCCTGTTCCTATTATTCTCAAGGAAGTGGGTTTTGGGATGGATGTGAAGACCATCGAGAGAGCCTATGAACTAGGTGTTCGAACGGTTGACCTGTCGGGCCGTGGTGGTACTAGCTTTGCCTATATCGAAAACCGTCGCAGTGGTCAGCGTGATTACCTCAATCAATGGGGTCAGTCTACTATGCAGGTCCTTCTCAATGCCCAAGACTGGAAAGACAAGGTCGAACTCTTGGTCAGTGGAGGCGTTCGAAATCCTCTTGATATAATTAAGTGCTTGGTATTTGGTGCCAAGGCTGTAGGACTGTCACGTACCGTTCTGGAATTGGTTGAAAGCTATACCGTCGAAGAAGTGATTGGTATTGTTCAAGGCTGGAAAGAAGATCTGCGTTTGATCATGTGTGCCCTTAATTGTGCAACCATAGCGGATCTGCAAAACGTAGACTATATTCTTTATGGCAAACTCAAAGAAGCAAAAGATCAGATGTAGAGAGGTCGGGACAAGAATCCCGCCCTTTTTTGTAGTCTTTTGTCCAACGGTAGTGGGCTGAAAGAACCTAGCTTGTACGAGCGATTTCTGTCCTATCTCCTTTTTCCATCCTCAGACCGAGGTGACTTTTTTGAATTGTGATAAAATAGAAGGGAGAGGATGCGTCTATGAAAAAATTTCAAATCTTTTTATTTATTGAAGCCTGTCTGTTGACGGGAGCTCTGATTTTGATGGTATCAGAGCATTTTTCGCGTTTTCTGCTGATTTTATTCCTCTTTCTTCTCCTGATACGCTATTATGCAGGCAAAGAGGGCAACAACTTTCTCCTCCTTGTGGCTACCATTCTTTTCTTTTTCATCGTCATGCTCAATCCCTTTGTGATTTTAGCTATCTTTGTGGCAGTTATCTATAGTCTCTCTCTTCTTTACCCAATGATGAACCAAGAAAGAGAGGAGACCGATTTGGTCTTTGAAGAAGTGGTGACGGTTAAAAATGAAAAGAATCGCTGGTTTGGCAATCTCCATCATTTCTCTAGTCACCAGACCTGCCAGTTTGATGATATCAATCTCTTTCGCCTCATGGGCAAGGACACCATTCATTTAGAAAGAGTTATCCTAACCAATCATGACAATGTCATTATCCTTAGAAAGATGGTCGGAACGACTAGGATTATCGTACCTGTAGATGTGGAAATCAGCCTCAGTGTCAACTGCCTCTATGGAGATCTAACCTTCCTCCATCAACCCAAGCGAGCACTTCGTAATGAACATTATCATCAGGAAACCAGAGACTACCTCAAGAGTAACAAGAGCGTCAAGATTTTCCTAACTACTATGGTTGGTGATGTGGAGGTAGTCAGAGGATGAAAAAGCAATCGTATCTGTTAATCGGGCTGACTTCTTTCCTCTTTATCCTCTTTTTGACCAATAGTCTGCTTGATATTTTTGAACTGGATTTGTCCTATTTGCTACAAGATATCGAGAAAACAGAAAAGTTAATCTTCTTAGTCTTGGTCTTTAGCCTTTCTATGACCTTCTTTTTTGTCCTCTTTTGGCGCGTGATAGAAGAAGTCTCTCGCAGAAAAATGCAGGTCAATCTCAAGCGACTGCTAGCAGGGAAAGAGCTGATTCACTTTGCAGATCCAGACTTGGAAGCCAGTTTCCAATCCTTATCTGGCAAGCTCAACCTCTTGACAGAAGCTGTTCAAAAGGCTGAAAATCAAACCTTAGTTAAGGAAGAAGCAATCATTGAGAAAGAACGGAAGCGGATTGCACGTGACTTACACGATACGGTTAGTCAGGAGTTGTTTGCGGCCCATATGATTTTATCAGGCGTCAGTCAGCAGGCGTTGAAATTGGATAGAGAAAAGATGCAGACCCAGTTGCAAAGTGTTGCGGCCATCCTAGAGACAGCCCAGAAAGATCTGCGGGTCTTGCTCTTGCATTTGCGACCAGTTGAGTTGGAAGAGAAGAGTTTGGTTGAAGGGATTCAAATCCTCTTAAAAGAGCTTGAGGATAAGAGCGATCTCAAGGTTAGTCTCAAGCAAAATGTGTCTAAATTGCCTAAGAAAATCGAAGAGCATATCTTCCGTATATTGCAGGAGTTGATCAGCAATACCCTCCGCCATGCCCAGGCATCTTGTTTAGATGTCTATCTATATCAGACAGATGTTGAATTGCAGCTAAAGGTAGTGGACGATGGGATTGGTTTCCAGTTGGGAAGCTTAGACGACTTGAGTTATGGACTGAGAAATATCAAGGAGCGGGTTGAAGATATGGCAGGAACGGTCCAACTCTTGACAGCTCCAAAGCAAGGACTGGCGATTGATATCCGTATTCCCCTACTAGACAAGGAATTATAAAGGAGTAGAGATGAAAATTTTACTGGTAGATGACCATGAAATGGTCCGATTGGGCTTGAAAAGCTATTTTGATCTCCAAGACGATGTGGAAGTTGTGGGCGAGGCGGCTAATGGGTCTCAAGGTATTGCCTTGGCCTTGGAACTGCGTCCAGATGTCATTGTCATGGATATTGTCATGCCTGAGATGAATGGGATTGATGCTACCTTGGCCATCCTCAAAGAATGGCCTGAAGCCAAGATTTTGATTGTGACTTCTTATTTGGACAATGAGAAAATCATGCCAGTCTTGAATGCTGGTGCCAAAGGCTATATGCTCAAGACTTCCAGTGCAGATGAATTACTCCATGCTGTCCGTAAGGTGGCAGCGGGTGAGCTAGCCATTGAGCAAGAGGTCAGCAAGAAGGTCGAATACCACCGCAATCATATCGAACTTCATGAGGATTTGACTGCGCGTGAGCGAGACGTACTTCAACTCATCGCCAAGGGTTATGAAAATCAACGTATCGCGGATGAGCTTTTTATCTCTCTCAAGACGGTCAAGACCCATGTGTCCAACATTCTTGCCAAGCTTGAGGTCAGTGATCGCACTCAGGCTGCAGTCTATGCCTTTCAGCACCACTTGGTAGGGCAGGAGGACTTTTAGATGAGTCTTGCAGATTTACTTGATGAGCTAGAAGTAGCAAAAGACTCTCAAAAAGCAGGTCCCATGGAAGCCTATATGCGCCATCAATTTTCCTTTCTAGGTATTGCAGCTCCTGAAAGAAATGTCCTTTATAAAAAATACTTTCTAAGTGCGAAAAAAACAAAGGTCATCGATTGGGATTTTGTAGACACTTGCTGGGAAAAGGAACCTAGAGAATACCAATATGTGGCGGCCAACTATTTGAAAGCCATGCAGTCTTATCTAACGAAGGATGATTTGCCTAAGCTTGAGCATCTAGTCGTGACCAAGTCTTGGTGGGACACGGTAGATATCCTAGACCGAGTAGTAGGGAGTTTGGTAGCCGACCATCCGGAACTTGAAGAAGTGATTTTAAAATGGAGCATATCAGACAATATCTGGCTAAGACGAGTCGCTATTGACCACCAGCTCCTAAGAAAAGAGAAAACCGATATTCAACTAATGGAAAAAATTCTGCTAAATAATCTGAACCAGACAGAATTTTTTATCAATAAAGCCATCGGCTGGGCACTAAGAGACTACTCCAAAACCAATCCAGACTGGGTAGCAAGCTTCATCGAAAAAAATAAGGAAAGAATGGCTGAACTTAGTATCAATGAAGCCAGCAAGTACCTTTAGCAACGTTGAAAAGCGTATTCATTACTTGAAAAAAGTCGCCCGTTTATGTTATAATAGACTGTATTTAAAAAATTTTAAGGAGAAATGACAGAATGTCTGTATCATTTGAAAACAAAGAAACAAACCGTGGTGTCTTGACTTTCACAATCTCTCAAGACCAAATCAAACCAGAAGTGGACCGTGTATTTAACTCAGTAAAGAAAACTCTTAACGTTCCTGGTTTCCGTAAAGGTCACCTTCCACGTCCTATCTTTGATAAAAAATTTGGTGAAGAAACACTTTACCAAGATGTGTTGAACGCTCTTTTGCCAAACGCTTATGAAGCAGCTGTAAAAGAAGCTGGTCTTGAAGTCGTTGCACAACCAAAAATCGATGTGACTTCAATGGAAAAAGGTCAAGACTGGGTTATCACAGCTGAAGTCGTGACAAAACCTGAAGTAAAATTGGGCGACTACAAAAACCTTGAAGTATCAGTAGATGTAGAAAAAGAAGTGACAGATGCTGACGTTGAAGAACGTATCGAACGTGAACGCAACAACTTGGCTGAATTGGTTATCAAAGAAGGCGCTGCTGAAAATGGCGACACTGTTGTCATCGACTTCGTTGGTTCTATCGACGGTGTTGAATTTGACGGTGGAAAAGGTGAAAACTTCTCACTTGGACTTGGATCAGGTCAATTCATCCCTGGTTTCGAAGACCAATTGGTTGGACACTCAGCTGGCGAAACTGTTGACGTTGTCGTAACATTCCCAGAAGACTACCAAGCAGAAGATCTTGCAGGTAAAGAAGCTAAATTCGTGACAACTATCCACGAAGTAAAAGCAAAAGAAGTTCCAGCTCTTGACGATGAACTTGCAAAAGACATTGACGAAGAAGTGGAAACACTTGCTGAATTGAAAGAAAAATACCGCAAAGAATTGACTGCTGCGAAAGAAGAAGCATACAAAGATGCCCTTGAAGGTGCAGCAATCGATAAAGCTGTAGAAAACGCTGAAATTGTAGAACTTCCAGAAGAAATGATCCACGAAGAAGTTCACCGTTCAGTAAACGAATTCCTTGGAAACTTGCAACGTCAAGGGATCAACCCTGATATGTACTTCCAAATCACAGGAACTACTCAAGAAGACCTTCACAAACAATACGAAGCAGAAGCTGAGTCACGTACTAAGACTAACCTTGTAATCGAAGCAGTTGCGAAGGCTGAAGGATTTGACGCTACTGAAGAAGAAATCCAAAAAGAAATCGAACAATTGGCAGCAACTTACAACATGGAAGTGGCACAAGTACAAAACTTGCTTTCAGCTGATATGTTGAAACACGATATCGCAATCAAAAAAGCTGTTGAATTGATCACAAATACAGCAACAGTAAAATAATCTTGAAAGAGAAAAAGCCCACCTGATTAGGTGGGCTTTCTTATGATCTATTTTCCAAAAATCTCTTTGAGGTCTGCATCTGTAACCCCAATCATTGCTGGGATGCTAGACCAGTTTTCCTCAGTGAGGGTGTAGGATAGAGGAGAATTCTCATGATTTGTCGTTTCGCTAGGGGCTGGGTTGGTTTGGTCAGTCTTTTCTATCAGGTCCTGAAAACGCTCAATCAGATAGGTCTTGCGGGCAGTCCCGATATGCTTGACTGCATAGTCAAAGGCCTGTAATTCACCAAGAAGGATAAGCTTGCTCTTGGCACGTGTGATAGCTGTGTAGATGAGATTGCGTTCCAGCATGCGCTTGCTAGCACTGGTGATAGGCAGGATGACGACGGGAAACTCACTTCCCTGAGACTTATGGATACTCATGGCATAGGCCAGTCGAATCTTGTACCATTCGTTACGTGGGTAGACGACCTCATTGCCATCAAAATCAATGACAATCTCGTCTTGTTTGGACTCGGTGTATTTTCCAGGAATCAGGTCTGTGATGTAGCCTAGGTCTCCGTTAAAGACATTGACTTCGGCATCGTTGACTAGGTGAATGACCTTGTCACCCTTGCGATAGAAGCATTGGGGAGCTTCAAAACTGAGTTGGTCTTTTTGTGGTGGATTGAGCAGGTCTTGCATGAGCTGGTTGATGGCGTCAATGCCAGCAGTTCCTCGGTACATAGGCGCTAGCACCTGAATATCGCGAGCCAGAATGCCACTTCTGAGGGCAGCGCCAAGAATTTTCTCAATGGTAGCTGGGATATGACCACTAGCGATTTCAAAGTAGGAGCGGTCTGCTTTTTTCTGGGTAAAGTCAGCTGGCAAGACGCCTTGTCGAATTTGACTAGCCAAGGTAACGATAGTTGATTCTTCGCTCTGACGGTAAATCCGTTCCAAGCGAGTCTGCGGAATCAGGGGTATCTGGAGCAGGTCAGCTAGGACTTGTCCAGGACTAACAGAAGGTAGCTGGTCGCTATCGCCCACGATGAGAATTTTACTGTTAGAAGAGATGTTGGAGAAAAGTTGGTTGGCTAACCAAGTATCCACCATAGAAAACTCATCTACAATGATAAAGTCGGCATCCAGATAATCTTCCAGATGGCTGGTATCATCGTCGCCTGTCATTCCCAAGTGGCGGTGTATAGTAGCGCTAGGCAAACCTGTTAATTCGTTCATACGGCGGGCTGCTCGGCCAGTTGGAGCTGCTAGAAGAATAGGTAGGTTGCTTTTTTTCCTGAGGTCAAGTCCCTCTAAGAGAGCATAAACAGCGATAATCCCATTGATAACGGTCGTCTTACCTGTACCAGGTCCACCTGTTAGGATAAAGACCTTGTTCTGGATAGCGTCACAGATAGCTTGCTTTTGGATGCTGTCATACTCAATACCCAGTTCTTCCTCAACACTAGCGATATGCTTTTGAATGATTTCTAAATCCTGCCTCTTCTGTTTTCCTTTTTCAAGGATACGAACCAAGTGACTGCGAATACCTTCTTCGGCGAAAAAGAGGCTGTTATCAAAGATTTTGGTATCAATCTGCTGAACCTTGTCTTCTTCAATCAAATGAGATAATTCCTGAGCAACTTGGCTGGGATCGAGTTCCACGGGACGGGAAGACTCGAGGAGAGTCAGGGTCTGTTCCAGTAAATCTCGAGCTTCCATATAGGTATCGCCCGTATCCATACAGCCTTGAAAGAGACTGTGGACAAGGCCAGCACGGAAGCGCTCAGGAGCTTGGCTTTCGATGCCTAGTTCCTCCGCTAGTTGGTCAGCAATGGTAAAGCCTAAGCCCTTGATATCCTCAACCAGCTGGTAGGGATAATTTTCGACAATATCGAGAGTTTCTTCCTTGTAAAAGTCTTGAATCTGAAAGGCTAGTTTATTGGGAATGCCGTAGTTAGCAAGTTTTGCCAAGACCATCTCTGTCCCATAGTTGAGACGGAGGGTAGAGAGGAAAGCTTCACGATTTTTGGCAGAGAGTCCTGCAATGCTTTCCAGTTTTTCAGGATGCTCCAGAATTTCGTCTATGGTATTTTCACCATAGCTATCTACGATTTTTTGAGCCGTTTTGAGACCAATTCCCTTGAAATGGCTGCTAGAAAAGTATTTGACAAGCCCTTTTCGAGTCGGTTTTGCTCGCTCATAGCGGCTGATTTGCAGTTGTTCTCCGTACTTGGAGTGCTGAACGATTTGCCCCCAAAAAGTGTAGTCTTCGCCCTCAATCACGTCAGCCATAGTTCCCGTAACAATGATTTCAAAATCGTCAAAGTCCTCCGCATTGGTATCTTCGATATCTAGGAGGAGGATACGATAAAAATTACTGGGATTTTCAAAAATAATGCGTTCAATGGTGCCTGAAAAATAAACTTCCATAGGTTTCCTTTTTGATAGAAAAAGAGCTGGGATAGAGCTTTCAGTTAGGCTTTTCTTGGATTTGGGCTTGATACAAGATATTGCCAAGTTGCAATCTAATCCTAAAAGCTAACTCAAAAAGACTATCACAGCATCTAGTTGCTGGTTTTAAAAGATTCCGATACGGTTGAGTGGCCAGAAACGGAATTTGGCTTCTCCCTTGATTTGACTGGCTTTAAAGGTTCCGACATGGCGACTGTCACTGGAAACCAAACGGTCATCTCCAAGGAGGAGATACTCACCCTCGGGTACGGTAAAGCTGAAGCTGGTGTTGAAATTTACATCGACAGTAAAGGCCTGGGATTTCTGGGCTAGACTTCTAAAATAGACACCTTTATCCCCTTCAAAGCCTTTCCCTGAATAGGCGCTTTGTAGTTTATCATTTTTAAACTGTTGGAGGTAGTCTGCTAGGTAAGGTTCGTCGGTTTCTTGATTGTTGATAAAGAGCTTGTCGTTTTCGTAGCGAATGGTATCTCCAGGCATGCCGATGACGCGTTTAACAATGTCTTTATTTCCATCATCTTCATGGGCAACTACAATGTCAAAACGGTTAATAGGGAGGTGTTTGACGACAAAGAGAATCTCACCATCAGCTAGAGTCGGATCCATAGAGTGCCCTTCCACACGGACATTGGTCCAGAGAAAGAGACGACTAAGACCAACTAGTATAATGATAAGGAACGTAAGTCCCCACTCTTTTAGAAATGTTTTAAAATAATTCATAACTTACCTTTCTAGAAGTGCTTTGGCTTTTTCAGTGTTTTTAAAATGAAGTTTGGCACAGAAGTTGAGCCCCTTCATACCATAGGCTTGAAGGATTTTGCTAGCAACCTTATCAGAAGCAGTTCCAGCGCCGCTTGGCAGTTGGTAGCCTAGTTCTCGTCCAAGATTTCCCAAGTTTTCGAGGAAGAGATCCCGCGCGATGATGGAGCTAACCGCAACAGCCAGGTATTTGCCCTCGGCTTTTTCTTCCAAAGTGATCTTATTTGGAAAATGATTGGATTCTTGCGCCAAGTACTTGTCATAGTTTTTAGGACTTGTAAAAGCATCAATCACGATTTTTTCTGGCTGGGCTCCTTTTTGGAGAAGGAGAAAGATAGCTTGATTGTGAAGGGCAACCTTTACAGAAACAGCATTGTAACGTTCTCCGATGACTTCATTATACTTGCTCGGTGAAAGGAGGAGTGTTTGATGCTGGATCTTTTCCTTGAGGATAGGGGCAATCTGACGAATCTTTTGGTCTGTCAGGGTCTTTGAATCCCCCACACCCAATTTTCGCAAGAAGTCATGCTGGTCAGCTGTCACAAAGGAAGCCACGACAGCAAGCCCACCAAAGTAGGAACCATTCCCCACTTCATCAGTTCCAATCATAGGGAAATCTTGTCCACTCTTTTCTTGTTGAACTTGGTAACCAAAGAAACTGGCGTATTGCTCAGCCATTTCGCCCTGCAGGAGGACTTTTCCAGAAGTATAAATGGAAACCGTTGCCTGAGGCAGTCGCAAAAAATAGCGAATATAGGGATTTTTACTAGGAGCGAGAGCCTTCTGATACTGACTTAAAAAGCTCTGAATTTCCTGTTCACTTGGTGTGAGTGTGATACTTGCCATAGTCTCTATTGTACCATAAAAGCAGGAGAATTGGTAAAAACTGACAAAGTTAGCGAAATTTGGTATAATATCGTGAGGTGAATTTTATGGCAAATCTAAATCGATATAAGTTTACATTCGGGAAAAAGACATTAACCTTGACAACCGAGCATGACAACCTCTTTATGGAGGAAATTGCCAAGGTTGCGACTGAAAAATACCAAACAATTAAAGAACAAATGCCTGGGGCGGATGATGAAACCGTTGCCCTCCTTTTAGCGATTAACAGCCTATCGACGCAGCTTAGTCGTGAGATTGAGTTTGACGATAAGGAGCAGGAACTTAAAGACCTTCGAAATAAGCTAGTGGCAGTCAAGCAAGAGCAGAGCAAGATTGAGGATTCTCTATGATTTCGATCCTTCTCTTACTGGTTCTAGCTTGGGGGTTTTACATCGGCTACCGTAGAGGTTTGGTGCTGCAAGTTTATTATTTCCTCGTTGCAGTGATTTCAGCCTTTGTTGCGGGACAGTTTTATAAATCGCTGGGAGATCAACTTCACTTGCTTGTCCCTTATGCCAATCCTCAGGAAGGACAGGGCACCTTTTTCTTCCCTTCAGGTCAGCTTTTTCATCTAGACAAGGTCTTTTATGCGGGTCTCGCTTACCTTCTAGTTTTCGGAATTTGTTACAGTATCGGACGTTTTATCGGTTTGTTCCTACACTTGATTCCAACTAAAAAGCTCGATGTCAAATGGTTTCGTATCGGAGCAGGCCTATTGTCGCTATTGGTAACCTTATTTGTCTTGCAAATGGCTCTGACCATTCTTGCAACGGTGCCTCTGGCAGTCATTCAAAATTCACTTGAAAAAAGTATCGTAGCTAAACACATCATCCAAAGTGTCCCTTTCACTACAAACTTTATTAAACAACTCTGGGTGACAAATTTAATCGGATAAAAAGGGCGGGATTTTTCCTAGCCCTTTGTTTACAGATTGGACGGCTAGGTCAAAACCTCTAGTTGCTATAATCTTGTAAACCAGCATACAAGGAAAGAATATGAATACAAAAATACTAGAAACCTTAGAATTTAATAAAATCAAAGCCTTGTTTGAACCTCATATCCTGACAGAACAAGGGCAAGAGGAGCTAAAAGCCTTGGTTCCAACTGCCAAGACGGATAAGATCAAGCAAGCCTTTACAGAGATGGAGGAAATGCAAGCCCTATTTGTGGAGCAACCTCACTTTACCATTCTAGCGACGCGTGAGATATCAGCTGTCTGCAAGCGTCTGGAGATGGGGGCGGACCTCAATATCGAGGAATTTCTACTTCTCAAACGTGTCCTGCTGGCTAGCAGAGAGTTGCAAAGTTTTTATGCCAATCTCGAAAACATACGCTTGGCACAGTTGGCGAGATGGTTTGAAAAACTACATGATTTTCCACACTTGCAAGGGAGTCTCCAAGCCCTAAATGATGCAGGATTTATCGAAAATTTCGCCAGTGAAGAGCTAGCACGCATCCGTCGGAAAATCCATGATAGCGAGAGTCAAGTTCGAGATGTCTTACAAGACTTGCTCAAGCAAAAAGTGCAGATGTTGACGGAAAGCATAATCGCTAGCAGAAATGGCCGTCAAGTCTTACCAGTCAAGAACACCTATCGCAATAAGATTGCAGGTGTTGTTCATGACATCTCTGCCAGTGGAAACACGGTCTACATCGAGCCGCGTGAGGTCGTCAAGCTGAGCGAAGAAATCGCTAGTCTGCGAGCTGACGAACGCTATGAGATGATTCGTATCCTACAGGAGCTCTCAGAACGCGTCCGCCCTCATGCAGCAGAGATCGCTAATGACGCTTGGATTATCGGCCATTTAGACTTTATTCGTACCAAGGTGCGTTTTATTCAAGAAAGACAAGCGGTTGTTCCTCAACTTTCAGAGAATCAAGAGATTCAACTCCTTCATGTTCGCCATCCTTTGGTCAAAAATGCAGTGGCAAACGATGTACATTTTGGTAAGGAATTAACGGCCATTGTCATCACGGGTCCCAATACAGGTGGGAAGACCATCATGCTCAAAACCTTGGGCTTGACCCAACTCATGGCCCAGTCAGGCTTGCCCATTTTAGCTGACAAGGGGAGCCGTGTCGGTATTTTCGAAGAAATCTTCGCAGATATCGGGGATGAGCAGTCTATCGAGCAAAGCCTGTCTACCTTCTCCAGTCACATGACCAATATCGTAGATATTCTTGGCAAGGTCAACCAACATTCGCTCTTATTACTAGATGAGCTCGGGGCAGGTACCGATCCGCAGGAAGGAGCAGCCCTTGCCATGGCTATTTTGGAGGATCTTCGTTTACGTCAGGTTAAGACCATGGCGACCACCCACTATCCGGAACTCAAGGCCTACGGTATTGAGACAGCCTTTGTGCAAAATGCCAGCATGGAGTTTGATACAGCCAGCTTGCGTCCGACCTATCGTTTTATGCAGGGAGTTCCTGGTCGAAGTAATGCCTTTGAAATTGCCAAACGCCTAGGACTGTCAGATGTCATCGTCGGGGATGCCAGTCAGCAGGTCAACCAAGATAATGATGTCAACCGCATCATTGAACAATTGGAAGAGCAAACACTGGAAAGTCGTAAACGCTTGGACAATATCCGTGAGGTGGAGCAAGAAAACCTTAAGATGAACCGAGCACTCAAAAAACTCTACAATGAACTCAATCGTGAAAAGGAAACTGAGCTCAACAAGGCGCGTGAACAAGCTGCTGAAATTGTGGAACTCGCTCTAAGTGAGAGTGACCAGATTCTCAAGAATCTTCACAGCAAGTCTCAACTCAAACCTCATGAAATCATTGAAGCCAAGGCTGACCTGAAAAAACTGGCTCCTGAAAAAGTCGACTTATCTAAAAACAAGGTCCTTCAAAAAGCCAAGAAAAAACGAGCTCCAAAGGTTGGAGATGATATCGTGGTTCTCAGTTATGGTCAGCGTGGTACCCTGACCAATCAGCTTAAGGACGGCCGTTGGGAAGCCCAAGTCGGTTTGATCAAGATGACCTTGGAAGAGAAAGAATTTGACCTTGTTCAGGCTCAGCAAGAAGCCCCAGTCAAGAAAAAACAAGTCAATGTCGTCAAACGTGCTTCTGGTCGTGGTCCGCAAGCGAGACTGGATCTCCGAGGCAAACGGTACGAAGAGGCTATGAATGAGCTGGACGCCTTTATCGACCAAGCCCTGCTCAATAACATGGCGCAAGTCGACATCATCCATGGTATCGGAACAGGAGTCATCCGTGAGGGCGTCACCAAATACCTGCAAAGAAACAAGCATGTCAAGAGTTTCGGCTATGCTCCACAAAATGCTGGAGGCAGTGGCGCCACCATTGTGACCTTTAGAGGATAGAGAGAAGAAGGAGTCAATCTTTCTGAAAAAAAGAAATGAAAACTAAAAATTTTCATAGAAAACATTGACAAAGGCTAACTTTTCTTGTAGAATAATAAAAAATAAAATACCAACACCGAATGAAGTTTAATAGAAATGGAGAAAGGTTTGTTTTCCATGACTGTAAATGGACGGAACTCTGGAGAGACCGTAAAGGCACCGAAGGGGCAAGGCAGGCAACTGCTCAAACTCTCAGGTAAAAGGACAGAGCTAAGATAGACCGCTTTTTGGCATTTATCTAAGCATTCCAGAGTACATGTATCCTGCATGTGCTCTTTCTTTTGGGGTTGAAAAGATAGGAGAAGGATATGTTAGAATTGCTAAAAGCGCTTGATGCTTTCGTTTGGGGGCCTCCCCTCTTGATCTTATTGGTCGGAACAGGTATCTATTTGACCATCCGACTAGGCCTTTTACAAGTGGCACGTCTTCCAAAGGCCTTTCAGTTGATCTTTACCAAGGATAAGGGGCATGGCGATGTATCGAGCTTTGCTGCTCTATGTACGGCTCTAGCCGCCACCGTTGGAACGGGAAATATCATCGGGGTTGCAACTGCTATTAAGGTTGGTGGACCAGGCGCCCTCTTTTGGATGTGGATGGCGGCCTTCTTTGGGATGGCGACCAAGTACGCTGAGGGCTTACTGGCCATCAAATATCGCACAAAGGATGCAAATGGAGCTGTAGCTGGAGGCCCCATGCATTACATCCTTTTGGGGATGGGAGAAAAGTGGCGTCCACTTGCTATCTTCTTTGCCCTAGCTGGTGTATTGGTGGCTCTTCTAGGGATTGGTACCTTTACCCAAGTCAATTCGATTACAGAATCCATTCAAAATACAGCCCAAGTTGATCCAGCTATCACGGCTCTCGTTTTGTCTATTTTTGTAGGAATTGCAGTCTTTGGTGGACTCAAATCCATTTCAAAAGTTTCGACAGCAGTGGTTCCATTTATGGCTATTGTCTATATTCTGGGAACTCTTGCAGTTATTCTCTTTAATATCGAGAAAATCCCGGCCACACTTGCCCTCATTTTTACTTCAGCCTTTAGTCCAGCTGCTGCGGTAGGTGGTTTTGCAGGTGCCAGCATTCGGATGGCTATCCAGAATGGTGTGGCGAGAGGAGTCTTTTCTAACGAATCTGGTCTTGGTTCAGCTCCGATTGCAGCGGCTGCAGCTAAGACAAATGAGCCTGTCGAGCAAGGCTTGATTTCCATGACAGGAACCTTTATTGATACTTTGATTATCTGTACTCTGACAGGTCTGACGATCTTGGTAACTGGAGTTTGGAGCGGTGATTTGAATGGAGTAGCACTTACCCAGTCAGCCTTCTCAACAATTTTTTCAAATTTTGGGCCTGCTCTTTTGACCATATTTTTGGTTCTCTTTGCCTTTACGACAATTCTCGGCTGGAATTACTATGGGGAACGCTGTTTTGAGTTTCTCTTTGGTGTTCGTTTTATCTGGCTCTATCGAGTGGTTTTTGTGCTCATGGTCTTGTTGGGAGGATTTATCGAGTTGGATATGGTTTGGATTATCGCAGACATCGTCAATGCCTTGATGGCTTTACCAAACTTGATTGCCATCTTAGTCTTGTCACCAGTCGTCATTGCTGAGACTAAAAAGTATTTTAAACACTAATCCAATCACACTTTTAGTGTGATTTTTTTCATTTCATAGACATTTTTTATCAAGGCGATTGAAAATATATATTATCCAAGTGGAAAATTCTATGATAGACTAAATGACAATAAAATGAAAAGAGGTTTCTTATGACAACATTTACCATCCACACAGTAGAATCAGCACCAGCAGAAGTGAAAGAAGTTCTTGAAACAGTAGAAAAAGACAACAATGGTTATATTCCCAATCTGATCGGCCTCTTGGCCAATGCTCCTACTGCTCTAGAAGCCTACCGAACAGTCGGAGCCATCAACCGCCGCAATAGCTTGACGCCAGTAGAGCGTGAAGTGGTGCAAATCACAGCTGCTGTAACCAATGGTTGTGCTTTCTGTGTCGCAGGTCACACCGCTTTTTCGATCAAACAAATCCAGATGAATGATGATCTTCTCCAAGCCCTCCGCAACCGTACTCCAATCGAGACAGACTCAAAGCTAGATACTCTAGCTAAGTTTACCTTGGCAGTCATCAATACCAAGGGTCGTGTAGGAGATGAAGCGCTTAGTGAATTTTTAGAAGCTGGCTATACCCAGCAAAATGCCTTGGATGTGGTTCTCGGTGTTAGTCTTGCCAGTCTTTGCAACTACGCAAACAACCTAGCCAATACGCCAATCAACCCAGAGTTGCAACCCTATGCCTAGTTCGAATCATAAATAAAATGAAGGCTGATTCATCCAGTCTTCATTTTTCTATGCTATTTTAAAGGCTTTTATGCTATACTGATAATAATATGATTAACGGAGGTTGCCATGAAAAAACTCCCCTTGGTATTTTCTGGTTGTTTGTTAGGTTTGGCAGGTGCAGGAAACCTGATTGCGGATACTTGGCCTGTTCTTTCGCACCTATTTAGTTTGACTGGATTGGTCTTATGGATTTTCTTTCTCCTTCTTCATCTAAGAAATTGGTCTGAAACCAAGCGAGAATTGACCAAAGCCCCTCTCTTATCTGGAATGGCTACCTTTCCTATGGCTGGGATGATTTTCTCGACCTATGTCTTGCGACTAGTTCCGTCTATGCCTATCCTAGCCCAGCTTTTGTGGTGGTTCTCCTTTATCTTGGATCTTGCTTTGATCGCTTATTTTTCTCGTCGCTTTGTTGGAGTGGAGGAAAGAGCTAGTGCAACACCAAGCTGGACAGTACTTTATGTGGGAATAGCAGTGGCAGCCTTGACCTATCCTCTTGTAGGAATCATTGAAATTGCCTATGCGACCTTGACTTTTGGCTTTTTCCTAACCTTCTATCTCTATCCGCTTATTTATAGCGATTTAAAGAAACATCCACTCCCATTAGCCTTACTAGGACAAGAAGGGATCTACTGTGCTCCTTTCTCTCTACTCTTGGCTTCTCTGGTTCGAGTTGGAGGAGCCAGCTTACCAACTTGGCTCTTGATCGTCATGATTTTGGCATCTCAGTCCTTCTTTTTCTTTGTTTTAACTCGCCTGCCTAATATTTTAAAACAAGGCTTTCAACCAGCCTTCTCAGCCCTCACCTTTCCAACCATTATCACAGCTACTTCGCTCAAGATGGCTCAGGGGCTTTTGAAACTCCCTTTTTTAGATTATCTGGTACTGGCTGAAATCTTCATTTGTCTATCTATTTTACTCTTTGTCTTAGCTTCTTATCTGATTTGGTTACGAAAAAAGGTCTAGCTATTTTCTAGCTAGGCCTTATTTTTTTATGGTTTGATAACTTCAGCTCCACCCATGTATGGACGAAGAGCTTCTGGAATAGTCACAGAACCATCTGCATTTTGGTAGTTTTCAAGAATAGCAGCAACTGTACGTCCAACTGCAAGCCCAGAACCATTCAAGGTGTGAAGAAGTTTAACTTTACCATCTGCTTCATCACGGTAACGGATTTGCGCACGACGAGCTTGGAAATCTTCTGTATTTGAACAGCTTGAGATTTCACGGTAAGTATTTTGGGCTGGAATCCAAACTTCCAAATCGTAAGTCTTGGCAGCTGAGAAGCCCATGTCTCCAGTAGAGAGAGCAACCACACGGTATGGAAGGTTGAGTTTTTGAAGAATATTTTCAGCGTTAGCTGTCATTTTTTCCAATTCTTCATAAGATTCTTCTGGTTTGGCAAATTTGACCATTTCAACCTTGTGGAATTGGTGCAAACGAATCAAGCCACGTGTATCACGACCTGCAGAACCAGCCTCAGAACGGAATGATGGACTCATAGCGGTAAAGTAGATTGGTAGGTCTTTACCGTCAAGGATTTCATCACGGTAGTAGTTTGTAAGAGGCACTTCAGCTGTAGGAATGAGGACATAATTAGTGTCTTTCAATTCAAAAGTGTCTTCCTTGAATTTTGGATATTGACCAGTACCAAACATAGAGTCGTGGTTAACTATGTATGGTGTGATAACTTCCGTATAGCCTTCCTTACCATGCTCATCCAACATAAAGTTGTAGATGGCACGTTCCAAACGAGCGCCAAGACCTTTATAGAAAAGGAATCGAGCACCTGTCACTTTTCCACCACGTTCCCAGTCAAGGATACCGAGGTCTTCACCAAGATCCCAGTGAGCTTTTGGTTCAAAGTCAAATTCGCGAGGTGTCCCCCAACGGCGAACTTCAACGTTGTCATCTTCATCAGCTCCAACAGGAACGCTATCAGCTGGGATGTTTGGAAGAGTAGTGGTAAATTCTGTCAATTTAGCATCGATTTCTGCCAATTCAGTATCGAGAGATTTTACTTCAGCAGAGAGAGCTTGCATAGCAGCAATCTTGTCATCAGCATTTTCCTTGTTGCGCTTGGCTTGAGCAATCTCTGCAGAAACTGTGTTACGTTCTGCCTTGAGGTTTTCGACCTTGACCAAGATATCACGACGTTTAGCGTCGATTTCTTTCATTTCATTCAAAACAGCAGCATCTACACCACGTGTAGCCAATTTTTCAGCGACAGCATCAAAGTCTGTACGAATACGTTTGATATCTAACATAAGAACTCCTTTATGAAAAAAGCACACCTAACAAAGCGTTGGAGTGGCAGGGCCACGGTTCCATCCAACTTCACAGGTGTGCACTTGATTCTGTATTTAATTGTGAATAACGGTAGAATTTCACCTATCCCTCCTATCTGCTCGCAGCACCCGCAGACTTTCTGAAAGAAGAGGATAACCTACTTATCCGTTGCTATGATTATACTAAAGTTTCTACTTTTTTGCAAATAGATTTTTAAATTTTTGTCCAATGGTCTGGAGTAAAGTAGGAAGTTTCACAACTTTGTCATTGCCAAGTTTTTCTCGAGCGATTTTGAGAATAGCTCCAGAGTCTTTGGAAGCAAAGAGGAATTTTCCTTGATCAGTGAAGACTTCAAAGTGACGGCTGATTTTGCGACCAGTTACGTTGGCTCCGATTTGCTGAATGCTGGACCAGGGAATTTGGATATATTGTTCGACATTGACATCAGGATAAAACTCCAAGGCTTGATCCCCAACTAGAAATTTTCCAACTTTTCCGGAGATAGAGAGGTAAGATGTCCCAGTAGTTTGCAGGTCAATGACTTTATTGAGAGATTGGGCCATGATTAGTTTTCCTTACTTTCATCGAAAAAGGCATGGTAGAGAGCCTTGATAGCCGCTTTTTCTTGATCTTTATTGACAACAAACATGATGGAAACTTCACTTGAACCTTGGGACATCATCTGGATGTTGATTTTATTCTCAGACAAAGCACGTGTTGCAGTAGCAGTTACCCCGATATGACTCTTCATCTTTTCTCCGACAATCATAATGATTGAAAGGTCATGTTCGATCTCAGCATGGTCCACTTCAGCCTTTTGAACGAGTTGACGCAGAATTTCTTCTTCTTTGATAGGAGTCAATTCACGGGAGCGGAGGATGATTGAAAGATCGTCGATACCTGTAGGCATGTGCTCCCAACCGATATTGAGGTCCTCAAGGATTTGAAGAACCTTGCGACCAAACCCGACTTCGCGGTTCATGAGGTATTTAGACATGTTGATGCTGACAAAGCCAGAATCACCAGCGATTCCAACGACTGGGAATTTATCACTGCTATGCTTTAGAACGATACGAGTACCCGGATGGTCAGGGTTGTTGGTATTTTTGATAACCAGAGGAATTTTCCCACGGTAAGCGGGTAGAAGGGCTTCATCGTGAAGGACTGAGAAACCTGCATAAGCCAACTCACGCATTTCACGGTAGGTCAATTCAGGGATAGAATGAGGCTGGTGAATGATACCTGGATGGGCAGCAAAGATACCATCGACATCTGTAAAGTTTTCGTAGAGGTCGGCTTTGACACCGGCAGCGATGATGGAACCAGTTATGTCGGATCCACCACGGGAGAAGGTACAGATTTGATTTTCCTTAGTGACCCCAAAGAAACCAGGAATAACAAGGACTTCGTTGCTGTCAGCCAAGCCTTCAATCTTGTCATAGCTAGATGGAATGATGCGAGCATTTCCAGGTTCGCTTGTTACGATAATTCCAGCTTCTCTTGGATGAACATAGCGCGCATCGATGCCGTTTTGGTTAAAGTAGGCTGCAATAAGTTTGGCGTTGTTGTTTTCTCCAGCCGCTAGGAAGGTGTCATAGAGAAAGTCATTTTCCTCAATAGGAAGAGTCGCTAAGGCACGGATGCTTTTAGAAATTTTTTCTAGAACTGATGGTTTTAAGCCTAGTTCGCTCACCATAGCCGCATAGCGATCGATGATCCAGTTTTGGCTCTTGCTGATATCATTTCCCGCTACATAATCACGATAGTATTTGATCAAGGCATCTGTAACCTTGGTATCCTCAGAATTGCGTTTACCCGGTGCAGAAACGACCACAAAACGGCGCTCTTTATCGCTTTTAACGATGTTTAAAACTTTTTCTAACTGACTAGCAGAGGCAAGAGAGCTTCCGCCAAATTTTACAACCTTCATAGGGACTCCTCAAGTAAGTATTTTATACGATTATAGCAGAAAGAGGGGCTTTTTTCAATGAAGAAAATAGTATAGTCTTTAGGATAAAGTGAGCGTTTTGTTCAGCCGAGACACTTTCGATTGGTTTTCTCTTGCCTCTTTATCTAAAAAAAGGTATACTTTGACAATGAAATAATTTTATCACCTTATAAAAGGAGAAGCTATGAATCATATCCTATATCAGATCCTAGATGATCTTGCTATCATTACTTTGAATCGTCCCGAAGTGGCAAATGGTTTCCATATCCCAATGTGTGAGGAGATTTTAGAAGCTTTAACCTTAGCAGAACAGGATCAAGCTGTTCAGTTTATCTTGATTAACGCTAATGGGAAGGTCTTTTCAGTTGGGGGAGATTTGGTTGAGATGAAGCGTGCAGTGGATGAGGATGACATTCCTTCTTTGAATAAGATTGCAGAATTAGTCAATACAATTTCATATAAAATCAAGCAAATTCCTAAACCTGTCTTGATGGAGGTAGATGGAGCGGTTGCTGGCGCTGCAGCCAATATGGCAGTGGCAGTCGATTTTTGTTTGGCGACTGATAAGGCTAAGTTTATCCAAGCCTTTGTTGGAGTTGGATTGGCGCCGGACGCTGGTGGAATCCATCTCTTGAGTCGTAGTATCGGGGTAACACGAGCTGCGCAACTTGCCATGACAGGAGAAGCTTTGACTGCGGAAAAAGCACTGGAATGGGGCGTGGTATACCGTGTCTGCGAGGCAGATAAGCTAGAAAAGACAAGAGAACAAGTTCTGAAGAAATTAAGACGAGGCTCAGCAAACTCATACGCAGCCATTAAAAAGTTGGTTTGGGAAAGCCAATTTAAGGATTGGCAGAATTATGCTGAACTGGAATTGAAACTGCAAGAATCTTTGTCTTTGACTGAAGATTTTAAAGAAGGAGTACGAGCTCATTCTGAAAGAAGACGACCAAAATTTTCAGGAAAATAAAAAAATACTTGCGCAATTCTTTGAAGTTTGATATACTTTTTTTGTCAAATGTTTTGAATACAAAAGTTTTTTTGAGAAGGAGGGAATACTTTGGACTACCAACAAGTGAATGAGTATTTAACATCTATTTTTAATAATGTCCTTGTGATTGAGGAGGTTAGCTTACGAGGTAGTCGTTTCAAAGACATCTCCATCAAAGAAATGCACACGATTGATGTGATTGGGAAGTTTCCGGAGGCAACTCCAAGTAAGGTTTCTAAAGAACTGATGGTCACTCTTGGAACTGTTACGACCAGCTTGAATAATCTCGAAAGAAAAGGTTATGTTGAGCGCATTCGTTCTGATCAGGATCGTCGTGTGGTCTATCTGCATTTGACAAAGAAAGGTCGTTTGGTTCACCGCCTTCATAAACGTTTCCACAAGGCCATGGTCGAGAAAATTATCGATGGTATGAGTTCTGAAGAAATAGAAGTGATGGGCAGGGGCTTGACTAATCTTTATCAATTTTTGGAGGATTTGAAATAATGGCTTTTGCAAAAATAAGCCAGGTTGCTCATTATGTTCCAGAGCAAGTGGTCACTAATCAAGACTTGGCTCAGATCATGGATACAAGCGATGAGTGGATTTCAAGCCGTACAGGAATTAAACAGAGACATATTTCGAAAACGGAGTCAACGAGTGATTTGGCGACAGAAGTTGCCAAGAGTTTGCTGGCTAAGGCGAGCATAAAAGCGGATCAGATTGATTTTATCATTGTAGCGACGATTACCCCAGACTCGATGATGCCTTCTACGGCAGCTCGGGTTCAGGCAAATATCGGAGCGCATAGAGCTTTTGCCTTTGATTTGACAGCAGCTTGCAGTGGCTTTGTATTTGCTCTCTCAACTGCTGAAAAGTTTTTAAGCTCTGGACAGTTCAAGAAAGGGATTGTTATCGGAGCTGAGACCTTATCTAAGGCGGTTGATTGGTCTGATCGTTCGACAGCTGTTCTCTTTGGAGATGGTGCAGGCGGGGTTCTCTTGGAAGCGAGCGAAACACGTCACTTCCTTGTGGAAAGTCTCTATACGGATGGCTCTCGGAGCGAGTGTTTGACCTGTGCCCAAACGGCTCTGACTTCGCCCTTCTCAGATCAAGAGGCAGTTCCTGCTTTTTTGAAGATGGATGGACGAGCAGTTTTTGATTTTGCAAATCGAGATGTTGCTAGATCAATCAAAGAGACTATTGAAAATAGTCCAATCGCAGCATCGGAATTGGATTATCTCTTGCTTCATCAGGCAAATATCCGCATTTTGGATAAGATGGCTAAGAAGATTGGTGTAGACCGAGACAAACTTCCTGCCAATATGATGGAGTATGGAAATACCAGTGCAGCAAGTATCCCGATTTTGCTCTCAGAGTGTGTGGAGAATGGCAAGATTCGTTTAGATGGTAGCCAGACGATTCTCCTATCAGGCTTCGGTGGAGGCTTGACATGGGGCACACTCATTCTTACAATCTAGGTAATCATGTGGTAAACACATAGTTATAAATTTTTTATATTTTAAAGGAGTCCTATCATGGCAGTATTTGAAAAAGTACAAGAAATTATCGTTGAAGAACTTGGGAAAGACGCATCAGAAGTAACACTTGAATCTACTTTTGATGATTTGGATGCAGATTCATTGGACTTGTTCCAAGTAATCTCTGAAATCGAAGATGCTTTCGATATCCAAATCGAAGCAGAAGATAACTTAAAAACAGTTGGTGACTTGGTTGCCTACGTTGAAGAGCAAACAAAATAATTAACATATTACTAGAAGGAGTAGGGGAGACCCGCTCCCTCTTGTTTAGGTAATAGTTTGAAACTCAAATGATAAACTCATCGAACTATTACGTAAGCAAGGAATGATGGAGGCACTATGAAAACACGTATTACAGAATTATTGAACATTGATTATCCTATTTTTCAAGGAGGAATGGCCTGGGTTGCGGATGGTGACTTGGCTGGTGCGGTATCAAAAGCTGGTGGTCTAGGGATCATCGGTGGTGGAAATGCACCTAAAGAGGTCGTAAAGGCTAATATCGATAAAATCAAATTACTTACGGACAAACCTTTTGGTGTCAACATCATGCTCTTGTCACCTTTTGTAGAAGACATCGTTGATCTCGTGATTGAAGAAGGGGTCAAGGTGGTTACAACTGGTGCAGGAAATCCAAGTAAATACATGACTCGTTTCCATGATGCAGGAATTACAGTTATTCCTGTTGTTCCAAGTGTTGCTTTGGCAAAACGCATGGAAAAAATTGGTGCAGATGCAGTTATTGCAGAGGGAATGGAAGCCGGCGGACATATTGGTAAATTAACAACGATGACCTTGGTACGCCAAGTTGCTGCAGCTGTTTCAATTCCGGTTATCGCAGCTGGAGGAATTGCGGACGGTGAAGGTGTCGCTGCAGGCTTTATGCTTGGTGCAGAGGCCGTTCAAGTCGGTACGCGTTTCGTAGTAGCTAAGGAATCTAACGCCCATCCAAAATACAAGGAAAAAATCTTAAAAGCGCGTGATATCGATACGACAATTTCCGCTCAACACTTTGGACATGCTGTTCGTGCCATTAAAAATCAGTTGACACGTGACTTTGAACAGGCTGAAAAAGATGCCTTTAAACAAGAAAATCCAGACTTGGAAATCTTTGAACAAATGGGGGCTGGTGCTCTTGCTAAAGCCGTTGTTCATGGAGATGTAGAAGGTGGATCTGTCATGGCAGGTCAGATCGCTGGTTTGGTTTCTAAAGAGGAAACTGTCGAAGAAATCCTAAAAGATCTATACTATGGTGCAGCCAAAAAAATTCAAGAAGAAGCCTCTCGTTGGGCAGGAGTTGTAAGAAATGACTAAAACAGCCTTTCTATTTGCCGGTCAAGGTGCTCAGTATCTAGGGATGGGGCGTGATCTCTATGATCGCTATCCTATCGTCAAGGAAACAATTGACCAAGCCAGTCAGGTTTTGGGTTATGACCTTCGTGATTTGATTGATAAGGAAGAAGCCAAGTTAAACCAGACTCGCTATACGCAACCAGCTATTTTAGCGACTTCGGTTGCTATTTACCGACTATTGAAAGAAAAGGGTTACCAGCCGGATATGGTGGCAGGGCTGTCCCTCGGAGAATATTCGGCTCTTGTAGCAAGTGGTGCCTTGGACTTTGAAGAGGCAGTTGCATTGGTTGCTAAGCGTGGTGCTTATATGGAAGAGGCTGCACCTGCAGGATCTGGAAAGATGGTAGCCGTTCTTAATACTCCAGCTGAAGTGATTGAGGAAGCTTGTGAAACAGCCTCTAAAGTTGGAGTAGTGACTCCAGCTAACTACAACACCCCAAGCCAAATCGTTATCGGTGGTGAGGTGGCTGCGGTTGACCGCGCAGTTGAACTCTTGCAGGAAGCAGGAGCAAAACGATTGATTCCTTTAAATGTATCTGGTCCTTTCCATACAGCTCTTCTTGAGCCAGCCAGTCAGCAACTAGCTGGAGCTCTTGAAGGAGTGAGTTTCTCTGACTTTACTTGCCCACTAGTCGGCAATACGGAAGCTACTGTTATGGAAAAAGGTCGAATCCAAGAGCTTTTGACGCGTCAGGTCAAAGAACCTGTTCGTTTTTATGAAAGTATTGCTGTGATGCAGGATGCTGGGGTAACCAACTTTATTGAAATTGGTCCGGGTAAGGTCCTATCAGGCTTTGTCAAAAAAATCGATAAAACAGCTCAGCTAGCTAACGTTGAAGACCAAGCAAGCTTGGATACTTTGTTAGGAAACTAATGATCCCTTCTCCCACAAAATACAACAGGAAATAGGAGAAATAGAATGCAACTTACAAACAAAAATGTCTTTGTAACAGGTTCAAGTCGTGGTATCGGACTTGCCATTGCTCACAAATTTGCTCAACTAGGCGCTAATGTAGTTTTGAATAGTCGTGGAGCAATCTCAGAAGAATTACTGGCTGAGTTTTCAAACTACGGTGTCAAAGTAGTACCAATCTCAGGTGATGTTTCAGACTTTGCAGATGCCAAGCGTATGGTAGATCAAGCGATTGCAGAACTCGGTTCTGTCGATGTCTTGGTCAACAATGCTGGGATCACTCAGGATACGCTTATGCTCAAGATGACCGAAGAAGACTTTGAAAAAGTGATTAAGATCAACTTGACAGGTGCCTTCAACATGACGCAAGCAGTCTTGAAACAGATGATCAAGGCACGTGAAGGTGCGATCATCAACATGTCCAGTGTGGTCGGTTTGGTGGGAAATATCGGACAAGCCAACTATGCAGCTTCTAAAGCGGGTTTGATTGGTTTTACCAAGTCAGTAGCGCGTGAAGTTGCCAATCGTAATGTGCGCGTAAATGCTCTTGCACCAGGAATGATCGAGTCAGATATGACTGCTGTTTTATCTGATAAGGTCAAGGAAGCGACATTGGCACAAATCCCAATGAAACAGTTTGGTCAAGCAGATCATATCGCAGATGCTACAGTGTTCCTGGCCGGACAGGATTATTTGACTGGACAAGTTCTCGCTGTTGATGGCGGACTTAGCATGTAAAAAATAAGGAAAGATATAGGTAAGACAGATGAAACTAAATCGAGTTGTAGTAACAGGTTACGGATTGACCTCTCCTATCGGAAATACTCCAGAAGAATTTTGGAACAGTTTGCAAACTGGAAAAATTGGAATTGGAGAAATCACTAAATTTGACCACAGCGAATTTGCTGTGCACAATGCGGCAGAAGTTCAAGATTTCCCATTTGATAAATACTTTGTCAAAAAAGATACCAACCGTTTTGACAACTATTCTTTGTATGCCTTGTATGCAGCTCAAGAAGCGGTAACAAATGCGAATCTTGATGTAGAAGCAATCGATAAAGATCGCTTTGGTGTCATCGTTGCTTCTGGTATTGGGGGAATTAAAGAAATCGAAGATCAGGTTATCCGTCTTCATGAAAAAGGTCCAAAACGCGTTAAACCAATGACACTTCCAAAAGCCTTGCCAAATATGGCTTCAGGAAATGTTGCGATGCGTTTCGGAGCAAACGGTATCTGTAAATCAATCAATACAGCCTGTGCCTCATCAAATGATGCCATTGGGGATGCCTTCCGTTCTATCAAGTTTGGTTTCCAAGATGTCATGTTAGTTGGTGGATCAGAATCATCTATCACTCCTTTTGCTATCGCTGGATTCCAAGCTTTGACAGCTCTTTCTACGACAGAAGATCCTACCCGTGCTTCTATTCCATTTGATAAAGACCGTAACGGCTTTGTGATGGGAGAAGGTTCAGGGATGCTGGTTCTTGAAAGTCTGGAACACGCTGAAAAACGTGGTGCGACTATCCTGGCTGAAGTAGTTGGCTATGGTAATACCTGTGATGCTTACCATATGACTTCACCTCATCCAGAAGGTCAAGGCGCCATCAAGGCTATTAAACTGGCTTTGGAAGAAGCAGAAATTTCTCCAGAGCAAGTGGCTTATGTAAATGCCCATGGAACTTCAACTCCTGCTAATGAAAAAGGAGAAAGTGGTGCGATCGTAGCTGTTCTTGGTAAAGAAGTACCTGTATCTTCAACCAAGTCCTTCACAGGACACTTGCTTGGGGCTGCAGGAGCGGTAGAAGCAATCGCTACAATCGAAGCCATGCGCCATAACTTCGTGCCAAAAACAGCTGGAACAAGCGAGTTATCAGACTATATCGAGGCGAATGTCGTTTATGGACAAGGCTTGGAGCAAGAAATCCCTTATGCTATTTCAAACACTTTTGGTTTTGGTGGACACAATGCGGTTCTTGCTTTCAAACGTTGGGAGAATAAATAATTATGAATTTAAATGAGATCAAGGACTTGATGGCTCAATTCGACCAATCAAGTTTGAGAGAATTTTCTTATAAAAATGGACAGGACGAATTGCAGTTCAGTAAGAATGAAGCAAGAATAGTTTCTGAAGTACCAGCTCCAGTTCCTTCAGCGCCAGCTGCAGTGGTTGCTAGTCCAGCAGTTTCAGCCCCTTCGACTTCAGTAGAGAGTGCAGTAGAAGAAGCACCAGCACCAGCTGAAACGACGGTTGCTCCAGAAGGTGATGTCGTTGAGAGCCCACTTGTTGGGGTTGCTTACTTGGCTGCTGGACCAGATAAACCTGCCTTTGTCACAGTTGGAGACAGTGTTAAAAAAGGCCAGACTTTGGTGATCATCGAAGCCATGAAAGTCATGAATGAAATTCCTGCACCTAAGGATGGTGTGGTGACAGAAATTCTCGTTTCAAATGAAGAAATGGTTGAGTTCGGTAAAGGATTGGTACGTATCAAATGATCGATATTCAAGGAATTAAAGAAGCTCTACCCCATCGCTACCCTATGCTCCTAGTGGACCGTGTCTTGGAAGTGAGCGAAGATACTATTGTTGCCATTAAAAATGTGACCATAAACGAACCTTTCTTTAATGGTCATTTTCCTCAATACCCAGTTATGCCAGGTGTTCTTATCATGGAAGCCTTGGCTCAGACTGCTGGTGTCTTGGAATTGTCCAAACCTGAAAATAAAGGGAAACTGGTCTTCTACGCTGGAATGGACAAGGTTAAGTTCAAGAAGCAAGTTGTACCAGGTGATCAATTAGTCATGACAGCTACTTTTGTCAAACGTCGTGGTACGATTGCCGTGGTTGAAGCAAAGGCTGAAGTAGATGGCAAGCTTGCGGCGAGTGGTACTCTTACCTTTGCAATTGGAAACTAAGGAGGTTCTCCATGTTTCGTAAAATTTTAATTGCCAATCGTGGTGAGATTGCGGTTCGCATTATTCGCGCTGCGCGTGAATTGGGCATTGCGACCGTAGCAGTCTATTCAACTGCTGATAAGGAAGCTCTTCACACACTCCTAGCGGATGAAGCTATCTGTATCGGACCTGGTAAGGCGACAGAATCTTATCTCAATATCAACGCTATTTTATCGGCTGCAGTCTTGACAGAAGCAGAAGCCATCCACCCAGGTTTTGGTTTTCTTAGCGAAAACTCCAAGTTTGCTACTATGTGTGATGAAGTGGGAATTAAGTTCATCGGTCCTTCTGGAGCCGTAATGGATACCATGGGAGATAAGATCAATGCGCGTGAGCAAATGATCAAGGCTGGGGTTCCAGTTATCCCAGGATCTGATGGTGAAGTTCACACGGCTGAAGAGGCACTTGCAGTTGCAGAAAAGATTGGCTACCCAGTCATGCTCAAGGCATCGGCAGGTGGTGGTGGAAAAGGGATTCGTAAGGTTGAAAAGGCAGAAGACTTGGTCGCAGCCTTTGAAACAGCATCCAGTGAAGCCAAGGCCAACTTTGGAAATGGCGCAATGTATCTTGAGCGTGTGATTTATCCAGCTCGTCATATCGAGGTCCAAATCCTTGCTGATCAAGAGGGTCATGTTGTCCATCTTGGTGAACGGGATTGTTCACTCCAACGGAATAACCAAAAGGTCTTAGAAGAAAGCCCATCCATTGCGATTGGCAAAACCCTTCGTAATGAAATTGGTGCTGCGGCTGTTCGAGCTGCAGAGTCTGTAGGTTATGAAAATGCAGGGACGATTGAATTTCTTCTCGATGAAGCCAGTGGCAATTTCTACTTCATGGAAATGAATACTCGTGTTCAAGTTGAACACCCCGTCACAGAGTTTGTTTCAGGTGTTGATATCGTAAAAGAGCAGATTCGCATTGCTGCCGGGCAACCTTTACCTTTCAAACAAGAAGACATCGTCCTACGAGGTCATGCTATCGAGTGCCGGATCAATGCGGAAAATCCAGCATTTAACTTTGCTCCAAGCCCAGGTAAAATTACCAATCTCTATCTACCAAGTGGTGGAGTTGGCTTGCGCGTGGACTCAGCAGTTTATCCAGGTTATACCATTCCTCCTTACTATGATAGTATGATTGCTAAAATCATTGTTCATGGGGAGAATCGTTTTGATGCATTGATGAAGATGCAACGGGCACTTTATGAACTTGATATTGAAGGAGTGCAAACCAATGCAGACTTCCAGTTGGATCTGATTTCAGACCGCCGAGTTATCGCTGGTGACTACGATACTTCCTTCTTGATGGAAACTTTCTTGCCAAAATACCAAGAAAAAGAATAGACTTTCAAACAGTATGAGAACTAAAAGGGGGAGTTATGGCTCTATTTAGTAAAAAGGATAAGTATATTCGGATCAATCCTAACCGTTCCGTAAGGCAGAAACCACAAGCCAAGCCTGAGGTTCCGGATGAACTCTTCTCCCAGTGTCCTGGTTGTAAACACACCATTTACCAAAAGGATCTTGGGAGCGAACGAATTTGTCCCCATTGTAGCTATACTTTCCGTATTTCGGCTCAGGAACGCTTGGCTTTGACGATTGATTCTGACAGCTTTGTGGAGATGTTTACGGGTATTGAGACTCAAGATCCATTAAACTTTCCTGGCTACCAGAAAAAACTTGCTACTATGCGTGAAAAGACAGGTTTGGATGAAGCTGTCCTGACTGGTACAGCTAGCATCAAGGGAGAAAAAGTTGCCCTTGGGATCATGGATTCAAACTTTATCATGGCTTCTATGGGAACCGTTGTGGGTGAAAAAATCACGCGCTTGTTTGAGTATGCAACGGTAGAAAACTTGCCAGTCGTACTCTTCACAGCTTCTGGTGGAGCCCGTATGCAAGAAGGAATCATGAGCTTGATGCAGATGGCTAAAATTTCTGCGGCAGTTCAACGTCATTCCAAGGCAGGACTTTTTTACCTGACTATTTTGACGGATCCGACAACAGGCGGAGTGACAGCTTCTTTTGCTATGGAAGGTGATATTATCCTAGCAGAGCCCCAGAGTTTGGTTGGTTTTGCTGGGCGTCGTGTTATCGAAAATACAGTTCGAGAGACCTTGCCGGATGACTTCCAAAAGGCAGAATTTTTGCTTGAACATGGATTTGTTGATGCAATTGTCAAACGGATAGAATTGCCTGAAACAATTGCTAAATTAGTGAGATTGCATGGAGGAAGTCGCGGATGAATATTGCAAAAATAGTCAGAGAGGCACGTGAGCAAAGTCGCTTGACAGCCCTTGATTTTGCCAATGGAATCTTCGATGAATTTATCGAATTGCATGGAGACCGCTCTTTCCGAGATGATGGTGCGGTCATTGGTGGAATTGGCTGGTTAGGTGACCAAGCGGTCACAGTCGTCGGTATCCAAAAGGGGAAGAGTCTTCATGATAACCTCAAACGGAACTTTGGGCAACCCCATCCAGAAGGCTATCGCAAGGCTCTTCGTTTGATGAAACAGGCAGAAAAATTTGGTCGTCCAGTTGTAACCTTCATCAACACTGCTGGAGCTTACCCAGGTGTTGGAGCTGAGGAACGTGGACAAGGGGAAGCAATCGCTCGAAACCTGATGGAAATGAGCGACCTCAAGGTTCCAATCATCGCGATTATTATCGGTGAAGGAGGGTCTGGAGGTGCATTAGCACTAGCCGTTGCTGACCGTGTCTGGATGCTGGAAAATTCGATCTATGCCGTGCTCAGTCCAGAAGGCTTTGCCTCTATCCTTTGGAAGGATGGGAGCCGTGCTATGGAGGCGGCAGAGTTGATGAAGATCACTTCACACGAACTCCTAGAAATGGGTATCGTTGACAAGGTAATCTCAGAAGCAGGGCTTTCCAGTAAGGAACTGCAAGCTCACCTTAAAAATGAATTGCGTGTAGAGCTTGACCGCTTGCAAGGATTAGCCTTGGAACAGCTCCTCGAAGAACGTTACCAACGGTTTAGAAAATACTAAAAAGAAAGCTAGAACTGAGTAAAGGTTCTAGCATTTTTTTCTAGAGAACATACATTTCAGGACGAAAAATTGACAGTTGAGGAGAAGACTAATAAAATAGATAAAAAAGAACTATACTATAAATGTGAGCCTACAATAATCTATTTTAAGAAGGTACTTGCAATGACAGGTACAGAAACATTTACAGTTCTTTCAACTGAGGACTTAGAGAAAACTTCAGGTAGTGGCATGATTTGGTTAGTTGATGATAGACATTGGGATTCGCCATATGCATATAGTTTAGCGACAGAATGGAGTACAATACTGAATCATGCGACTAGACGTGCTTATGGTATTGGCTGTTGATAAATTAAAGGTGTAAGTATGAAAAAACTAGGGCATTTAGGGGTCTATACATTACTGGTATTCCTATCGGTTTATCTACCAGAGTTAGGAACTATGTATCTGACTAAGTTTTTTGGATGGGGGATAGATGGATATTCTATCATTTCACTTGTTTGGGAACTAGTTCTTGTAGTCTTATTTGTCTTTTGGTTAAAAAAGAAAGAGATGCTCTTTATCTTTGAAAAAAAGGCTTGGACTTGGTCAACGATTTTTCCCCTTGTAGTCAGCCTAGTAGCTTGTTATTTTGTTCGTCAATTGGTGGATGCTTTCCAGATACAGTATCACTATTTAGTTGATAACAAGTATATTTTTCAAAAACTACTTTCTATCCTTTATTCAAATGGACAACCAACTTTTCTATCAACCGTTCTCGGTTTTATTTTAACAGTAGTCGTCGCCCCTATATCAGAGGAGCTAATTGATAGAGGGTATTTTATGAATACCTTCTTTTTCCAGTCCAAGTATTACTTGGATGTCATCTTGTCAGCTCTTATCTTTGGGATTAGCCATTTAATCCTAACTCACCGAGACCCTATCAGTTTAATTATTTATAGTTTTATTGGTCTTTTCTTTGCTCTAGTATATCGTTGGACAAAGAACTTAAAAATCACCATCCTGTGCCATAGTTTTTTCAACTTTCTCATTTATGCAAAACCCATCTGGATTTTTGTTTATAATTATGTCTATTACCACTTTTTTAGATAGTGGGATGCAAAGAAAAAGTGTTTGATATTTGTCAAACACTTTTTCTAATTTGAGTAGAAGATAGAGAAGTCTTTTTTTACAATCTCTTGTTTTTCAATGAGTAAAGCTACCATTCAGGACGAAAAATTGACAGTTGAGGAGAAGACTAATAAAATAGATAAAAAAGAACTATACTATAGATGTGAGCCTACAACAATATTTTAAGAAGGTACTTAATATGACAGGTACATATACATTTACAGTTCTTTCGACTGAGGACTTAAAGCAAACTTCAGGTAGTCTTGCTGTTTGGGAAGATGGATATGGTAGATGGTTATATTATAGAGAATTTGCTTCCTATATGGGGCAAGGGGCACTTAATTCTTATAGAAATGCTTGGAAGTACGGCTTCTGAGCAGGATAATCTTTCAAAAAAAGTACGATGAGAAACACAAAGAAACTAAGACAATTTGGAATATTTTTGCTTATTATTTTACTATCTACCTATTTACCACAAACAATTGGATTGTATGTGGCAATCATTTTAGGGTTAGGCGCTGATGTCTATTCCCTTATTTTAACAATAGGATTAGTAGGAAGTTTCCTTCTATTAATCTGGTGGTTAAAAAAGCAAAAGATGCTCTTTATCTTTGAGAAAAAGAGCTGGAACTGGTCATTTGTCTTCTATTTATTTGCAAGTTATGTGGTTTATCAGATTCTCGGTAATTTTTGGGCACGCTATGCTCATTTGATTAATCATAGGAATATTCATGATGATTATTTTACCGTGGTTTTTTCAAATGGACAACCAACTTTTTTATCGACTATCTTATCTTTTGTCCTGCCTGTAATTATCGGCCCTGTTTTTGAGGAGACTCTTGATAGAGGGTATTTTATGAATACCTTCTTTCCTAAGTCAAAGTACTATTTAGATGTCATCTTATCAGGCCTTATCTTTGGACTTAGTCATTTGATACTATCTCACCGAGACCCAATTAGTTTATTATATTATAGTCTGATTGGTTTCTTTTTTGGCCTTGTTTATCGTTCTACCGACAATCTGAGATTAACGATTCTCTGTCATAGTTTTTTTAACTTTCTCAATCATGCAAAACCTATCTGGATTTTTGTTTATAATTATGTCTATTACCACTTTTTTAGATAGTGGAAGGCAAAGAAAAAAGTGTTTGATGTTTGTCAAACACTTTTTCTATTTACTGTTCTTCTGTTACAAACTGGCTGAGCAGTCCATTGATAAAACGGGCAGATTTTTGATCTGAGAAGTCCTTTGCAAGCTCGATAGCTTCATTAACAGCAACCAACTGTGGAGTGTCAAATGAAGTGATTTCAAAGACTCCCAAGCGAAGGAGGTTTCTCTCCACGAGCGTTAAACGTTCAATGGTCCAACCTGCTTTTAGATGTTGTGTGATTTGCTTGTCTAGTTCTTCCTTTTTAGTTTGAACACCAGAAACGAGCTCTGTCAAAAAGGCTGGGATTTGCACATCCGTATCTTCACGATCGTGTGTGTAGGCGAAATGACAAGCAGTTTCGACGTCTGTATCAAACTCAAGACTCATAAGAGCTTGAAAGGCACACTTACGGAGCTCACGTCTAGATTCTAATAGTAGACTAGTCATTGAGGAAGTCCTCGTCAAATAGATCTTTCAATTCTGGTTTTGGTGTTTTATCTGGAACGATACCTGCAACGTGGATATTGATAGCAGCGAGTTCTACATCAGCCATATTGCGGACTGCATCTTTGACAGCTTTTTGGATAGCAACAGCTACCTTAGGAACTTTTACTCCGTACTCAAGGTAGAGGTAGATATCTGCTGTGAGTTCTTCGTCCACGTTTTTAAGATAAACACCGCGGCCGAGTGAAAGTTTTGAAAGGGTATCAGATACTGATTTGTTTGAAAAAGAGTGTACGCCCTCTACCTTTGCAGTAGCAACAGCAATGATTTTTTCAAGTACACGTGGGGCGATAACGATTTCGCCAAGTTGTTCTTCAATTCCCATAGAATGACCTCTTTCTAGAGATTAGGCACGAGAAACGTAAGTTCCTTCTGCAGTGTTGATAACGAGTTTTTGTCCTGCTTCGATGAAGTCTGGAACGTTTACGACAAGTCCAGTTTCCATCGTTGCTGGTTTACCAGAACCTGTAACAGTAGCACCTTTGATAGATGGTTGAGTTTCTGCAACTGTCAATTCGACAGTAGTTGGTACAGTTACACCGATTACTTCAGTTCCGTAGAATTGGATTTTCACATCAGAGTTTTCAAGGATGTAAAGCAATTCGTTTTCAACATTGACTACAGGGATTTCGTATTGGTCGTAAGTTTCTGTATTCATGAAGTAAGCTGTGTCATCCATTTTGTACAAGTATTGAGCTGGGACAGTCTCGATAATAGCTTGTTCAAATTTTTCCTCTGGACGGTAGCTTGTGTCAAATGTAGAACCAGTACGGACATCACGCAATTTCATACGCATGATCGTGTTTCCTTTACCTGGTTTGTGGTGGCTAGCTTCCAAAACGCGGATCAATTTACCATCAGCTGTTTCAAAGGTCATACCAGCTTTTAATTTACTTGCTTCAATCATGTTTTTACCTCTTTAATAAATATTATTACTCTTCATTTTACCATAAAATACTCTGGAAATAAAGCCAAAATAGTTATTGGGAGTTGGTAGAGAAGAAAAAACCAACCTTAGGGCTGGTTTTGTTCTGTCTAGTTTTCTTTCAACTTCGCCAATTCTTGTGCAAGGAGTTTAAGGGCAACTTGTGGGTTGGCTTGGCCTTTGGTTGCCTTCATAAGGAATCCTGTGAAGGCCTTGTCTGCGTTGCGTTTACCTGACTTGAAGTCGGCAACAGCAGATTGGTTATCGGCAAAGACTTGGTGGATGATTGGAATCAAGATATCTGGATCTGAGATTTGCACCAAGCCAGCTTTTTCCACGTATTCACGCGCCCCACCGCCATTTTTAGCCAGGTGGACAAAGACTTTCTTGGCAATCTTAGATGAGATGGTACCATCTTCAATGATGGCAATCATTTCTACTAAGTTTTCTGGTGTTAATTCGATTTGTTCTAGTGTTTTGCCTTCAGCGTTCAAGAATTGAGCGACTTCTCCTTGGAGCCAGTTTGAGACTTGCTTAGCATCGCCACCGAGGGCAACAGCTTTTTCAAAGAAGTCAGAAGTGACTTTGTTTGCAGTCAACTGACTAGCGTCGTAGTCTGACAAGCCAAGGTCAGCAACGTAGCGAGCACGGCGTTCTTTTGGAAACTCTGGCAACTCTGTACGCATTTCTTCGATCCACTCATCAGAGATTTCAAAGAGGGGTAGGTCTGGTTCTGGGAAGTAGCGGTAGTCTGCAGCCCCTTCCTTGACACGCATGAGGATGGTTGCTTTGTTAGCTTCATCGTAACGGCGTGTTTCTTGACGAATTTGACCACCTGAGCGAAGGATTTCGGCTTGACGTTGGACTTCGTATTCAAGACCCTTGCGAACATTTGAGAAGGAATTCAAGTTCTTCAACTCAGTCTTGGTACCGAATTTCTCTTGACCATAAGGACGAAGAGAGATGTTGGCATCCACACGCATAGAACCTTCTTCCATCTTAACGTCAGAAATACCAGCGTACTGGATGACTTCCTTGAGGGCTGTCAGGTAAGCATAGGCTTCTTCTGGCGAACGCATGTCAGCTTCAGATACAATCTCAATCAATGGTACCCCTTGGCGGTTGAGGTCTACATAGGAGTAGCCATCTGTACCGTGGGTGTTTTTACCAGCGTCTTCTTCTAGGTGAGCACGTTCGATACCGATTTTCTTAGTTGTACCGTCTTCGAGCTCCACTTCAATCCAGCCGTTATAACCGATTGGCTCATCAAACTGGGAAATTTGGTAGGCCTTTGGATTATCAGGGTAGAAGTAGTTCTTGCGGTCAAAGTGCATCTTTTTATGGATGTCCATGTTGAGGGCAAGAGCTGCCTTGATTCCGGCATCGACAACACCTTTATTGAGAACAGGCAGTACGCCAGGGAAAGACCAGTCAATCACGTTGGTGTTGGCGTTTTGGTCATTTCCGAAGTGGGCAGAAGTTGGTGAGAAGATTTTTGAATTGGTGTTGAGCTCTACGTGGACTTCAAGTCCAATGACTGTTTCAAAGTTCATTAGTTATCACCTCCAAAAATCACGGGTTGTTGTTTGTGGTAGTCTGTTGTTGCTTCAAAAGCAGCGGCAGCTTGGTAAATGGTCTCCTCAGAGTACTTAGGACCGATCAATTGGAGACCAACAGGTAGACCTTGAGCAAATCCAGCAGGAATCGAAATCCCTGGGAGACCTGCCAAGTTGACAGGGATGGTCAAAAGATCTGCCAAGTACATGGCAACCGGGTCGTGGTTGAGTGAGTCCAAGTCATAGGCAACGCTTGGTGCAGTTGGTCCCAAAATTAAGTCGTAATCCGCAAAGACTTTTTCGAAATCTTGAATGATAAGGGTACGGACTTGACCAGCTTTCTTGTAGTAGGCATCGTAGTAACCTGATGAAAGGCTGAAAGTACCTAGCATGATACGACGTTTCACTTCTTCACCGAAACCTTGGCTACGGCTGTTTACATAGATTTCGTCAAGATTCGTCGCATCCTCTGCGCGGTAGCCGTAACGGATACCGTCAAAGCGTTGCAAGTTTGAGGATGCTTCTGATGAAGCGATGATGTAGTAAACGGCAACACCGTATTTAGAGTGAGGAAGGCTCACTTCTTCGACGATAGCGCCAAGTTTCTCAAAGTGTTTGGCTGCCTTGATAATGGTTTCTTTAACTTCTGGGTCAATCCCTTCACCAAGGTATTCCTTAGGCAAAGCAATTTTCATGCCTTTGATGTCTTGACCGATTTTGGAAGTAAAGTCGGCAATGCGGACAGGAGCAGAAGTCGAGTCTTTGGCATCTTCGCTGGCAATAGCGTTGAGCAAGAGGGCATTCTCCTTAACAGTTGGTGCAAAGGGACCGATTTGGTCTAGAGAGCTACCAAAGGCAATGAGCCCGAAACGTGAAACCGTTCCGTAGGTTGGTTTGAGACCGACGATCCCGTTGAAGGCAGCAGGTTGGCGGATGGAACCACCAGTATCAGAACCAAGTGACAAGCGGACTTGTCCTGACGCTACAGCTGCAGAAGAACCACTTGATGAACCACCAGGAACCTTGGTCTGGTCCCAAGCATTTTTAGTTGCTCCGTAGTGAGAAGTCTCACCTGAACCACCCATGGCAAACTCGTCCATGTTGGTTTTTCCGACAACAATCATACCCTTAGCTTTGGCATTGGCAACGGCTGTCGCATCAAAGATAGGCTCGTAGTTGTAGAGCATTTTTGAGGCTGCAGTTGTCAGGATACCATCTGTAGAGATATTATCTTTAACAGCCAGTGGAATTCCTGAAAGGACATTATCCGCGTCAATTCCAGCTTCATCAATATTCTTAGCTTGAGCAAGGGCTTGCTCTTCAGCGATAGTGACAAATGCGTTGATAGTTGTCTCGCGAGACTTGATATCTTCAAGCGTAGCTTGGGTCAATTCAGTTGCTGAAATTTCCTTAGAGACAAGGAGGTTGTGCAAGTCTTCAATAGTTTTGCTATTAAAAGTCATTAGGCATCTCCTCCATCGTCTAGAATCGCTGGTACCTTGATATAGTAGTTTTCTTTTTCAGGTACGTTTTTAAACAAGCGGTCACGGTCTGTTCCTTCTTCGGCAACATCAGGGCGGAGTACGGTCTTGCGGTCAGCCATGGTTGTAGTAGGTGCGACACCAGTCGTGTCGACTTCGCCTAGCAATTCAACCATGTCAACAATTTTAGATAAGGTTGTCGCAAAGGCAGCAGTTTCTTCTTCAGAGAATTTTAATTTTGAAAGATTGGCAACGTGTGTTACCTCTTCTTGCGTAATTTTCATCTTGCATCCTTTCGTGAAATGATGATTTTTAGTCTGTTCTATTTTACCATATTTTCCTATAAATAAGCTAAGGCAAACTGAAAAGAAATAGAAATTGAAAAATCGCTTTTAATTCGCTATAATAGTTAAACTAAAAGAAAAATTGAGTGAGACTAGAGATTAATGTAGGAAGAATTCCTCGAAAGATGAGTTAGGATAGAAAATATGCTACATAATTTTTTTACAAGATTCCAAACCGTACCTCCTCCTATTTCGCTCTTTTGGTATGGGATTATGATGCTTGTCTTAGTGCTTTGTATTTATGGAGCACTTGCTTATCACAAGAATCCACGCTTTGTCTACTTGTTTAAGGGGATTCAGATTCTCCAGTTACTAGCTCTTTATAGTTGGTATGTTGGTTTTGGGATTCCGTTTTCTAATAGCCTTCCTTTTTATCATTGTCGTTTGGCTATGTTTGCAGTGATTTTCTTGCCAGATAAATGGCGGAGCAAGCAATACTTTGCCCTCTTAGGAGCAAGTGGAGCGGTCTTTGCTTTGGTTTACCCCGTTTTTGACCCCTATGATTTTCCCCATATCACTAGTTTTTCATTTTTGATTGGGCACTATGCCCTTTTGGTGAATTCTTTGGTCTACTTGATGAATCACTATGACAAGAGCCTGCTCAAGAAATATATGATTGTAGCCTATACCTTTATCCTCAATCTCTTTCTAGTTGGGGTTAATCAGGTGACTGGTGGAAATTATGGCCTCTTAAGAGATACACCGTTTATCTCTCATGCACCTCTATGGATAAAGCACCTCCTTGTGTCGGTTATTCTTTCTCTAGCTTTGCTTCTCTTTGATATCTTGTTCAAGAAACGGTGGAAAAAGAGAAATCAGGTGAAATCTGTGCTCTAGCCTACCTTTTTCATCGGATGAGCAATTGAAAAACTCCCCAAAATCCGATATAATGGAGAGTTGAAAGGAATGGTAAAATCCAATGTAAAAATCATTCTTAGCTACTGAAACAACTAAAAATAGAAAATCAAAGAAAGAGAACTTATGACTATTCAAGAAGAAATTAAGAAACGCCGTACCTTTGCCATTATCTCCCATCCGGACGCGGGGAAAACAACCATTACTGAGCAGTTGCTCTACTTTGGGGGCGAGATTCGTGAGGCTGGTACTGTAAAAGGAAAGAAAACAGGGACTTTTGCCAAGTCTGACTGGATGGATATCGAGAAACAACGTGGGATTTCGGTAACTTCATCTGTTATGCAGTTTGACTACGACGGCAAACGCGTCAACATCCTCGACACACCAGGGCACGAGGACTTTTCAGAAGACACCTATCGGACCTTGATGGCGGTGGATGCTGCGGTCATGGTCGTGGACTCTGCCAAGGGTATCGAGGCCCAAACCAAGAAATTGTTTGAGGTTGTCAAACATCGTGGTATTCCAGTCTTTACCTTTATGAACAAGCTGGACCGTGATGGCCGTGAGCCACTGGACCTCTTGCAAGAATTGGAAGAAGTCTTGGGTATTGCGAGTTATCCGATGAACTGGCCAATCGGGATGGGGAAAGCTTTTGAGGGCTTGTATGACCTCTATAACCAACGTTTAGAACTTTATAAAGGGGATGAGCGTTTTGCCAGTCTGGAAGAAGGAGACAAGCTCTTTGGAAGCAATCCTTTCTACGCTCAGGTTAAGGATGACATCGAACTTTTGCAAGAAGCAGGAAATGAATTTTCAGAAGAAGCTATTCTTGCAGGAGAACTGACTCCGGTCTTCTTCGGTTCAGCCCTGACTAACTTTGGGGTGCAGACCTTCCTTGAGACCTTCCTTAAGTTTGCTCCAGAACCACATGGACACAAGAAGACAGACGGTGAAATTGTCGATCCTTATGACAAGGATTTCTCAGGATTCGTTTTTAAAATCCAAGCCAACATGGACCCTCGTCACCGTGACCGTATCGCCTTTGTCCGTATCGTATCGGGGGAATTTGAGCGCGGTATGAGTGTTAATCTGCCTCGTACTGGGAAGACTGCCAAGCTTTCTAATGTTACCCAGTTTATGGCGGAAAGTCGTGAGAATGTGACCAATGCTGTTGCAGGAGACATCATCGGGGTTTACGATACCGGTACTTATCAGGTTGGAGACACTTTGACGGTTGGAAAAAACAAGTTTGAATTTGAACCACTACCAACCTTTACACCTGAAATTTTCATGAAAGTTTCTGCTAAGAACGTCATGAAGCAAAAATCCTTCCACAAGGGAATGGAACAGTTGGTACAAGAAGGAGCCATTCAGCTTTATAAGAATTACCAAACAGGCGAGTACATGCTGGGCGCTGTAGGTCAACTTCAGTTTGAAGTGTTTAAACACCGTATGGAAGGTGAGTACAACGCTGAAGTTGTCATGACTCCAATGGGTAAAAAGACCGTTCGTTGGATCAAGCCGGAAGACCTAGACGAGCGTATGTCTTCAAGCCGAAATATCTTGGCCAAAGACCGCTTCGACCAACCAGTATTCCTTTTTGAAAACGACTTTGCCCTCCGCTGGTTTGCGGATAAGTATCCGAATGTTGAGTTAGAGGAAAAAATGTGATTCAGTAAGTCCTATTAGACTTACCTAACTGCCTCACTAACTGGGTTTTACAAATGAAATCGATTTGTAAAACTCAGTGTCGTAATCTAACAATCGGTGACCGCTATGGTGGCTTACCTAAATGCTTTACTAGGAAAAGTCCGCGAATAATATCGATTCGTGGATTTTTTCATATAGTAAAGGTAATTGAAGTCAAAGGTAAATTAAAAACCTCAAAGAAATCATGTTACATGAATTCTTCTGAGGTTTTTCTAGTTTCCATATTTCTGATAAAAATCGACCTTGACCTGAATGAAGGTTTCGGCTTCGCGTAGTAGCTGCAGGAGGGTAGCACGGGTTTCAAACTCCTCACGTGTTTTAGGGAGACTCCGATTGCGGAAGACTTGCAGATAGCGTTTGATGTCATCAAGTAGCTCGTTGGCAGGATTGGTCTGGCTTAGCTGGGCAGCGATCTTAGAAAAGAGCTGGGCCAAAATCAAACTCTCACTTGCGGCCAGATGACAGGTATTGATCTGCTGGGCCATATTTCGCAGGATACGACTTTGCCGTTGCCTCATCTCAAAGTAGTGGATATGGTAGTCCGTCTGGTGAAAGAGGTGGTCTGAGTGATCCAAATAGACCAGCTTGAGGGCCTCATCAAGGAGGTTGTCTAATTGGTCAACGAGTTGGGCTTGATTGCGTCCGTCTCCCCTCGACAGATAGTATTTAAAGCGAAGCAGGATGCCTTTTAACTTTTCTTCGACCTGAAGGTGGTAGCTTTGGATGGCTTTATCACGAGAGGGCATATAAAGATTGACCAATAGAGCAAAGCTTGTCCCGATGAGAAAGAGGAACACTTCATTGAGCAAGAGATCTGGAGAGGTAGACTCCTGTACCAAAAGATGACTGACCAAGACACTGCTAGGGGTGATGCCAATTTCCCAACCCATTTTATAGGCTAGAGGCACGTAGAGAGCCAGATAGAGCCCGAGGCTCCAGATGTGAAAGCCTGTCAGCTGAAAGGCTAGAACACCGATAGCCAGTGCTAGGAGCATGGAAAAGAGGCGGTTACGTGCCAATTTCAGCGTGCTTCTGCGCGTGTCGGATAGGCTTAAGAGGGCGATAATTCCAGCTGACACTGCTGATGATAAATCTAAAAAATAAGCGAGAAAACAAGCGAGACAGGTCGCTAAGATCAGTTTTGTCGTACGTTGGGTGATAGACATGAGAATTTCCTATAATACTAGAATAAGAGTATAAAAGACAAGGCTTGGAAGACTTGTCTTAAAAAATCTATTTTTTACGTGCCGACGCGTACTCAGCTACTGCTGTAAAGAGGACGTCGGTAGAAGAGTTTAGGGCAGTTTCGCAGGAATCTTGGACGACACCGATGACAAAACCAACTCCGACTACCTGCATAGCAACGTCATTTGAAATCCCAAAGAGACTACAAGCGACGGGAATGAGGAGGAGTGATCCGCCAGCGATTCCAGAAGCTCCGCAGGCAGAAATAGCAGCCACTACACTGAGCACAAAAGCTGTACCAAAGTCGACAGAGATTCCTAGCGTATTGACTGCAGCTAGAGTCAGAATGTTAATGGTTACGGCTGCGCCAGCCATGTTAATAGTGGAGCCAAGAGGGATAGAAACAGAGTAGGTATCTGGATTGAGTCCTAGATCTTGGCAGAGTTTCATGTTGACAGGGATATTAGCGGCAGAACTACGAGTAAAGAAAGCTGTAATTCCACTGACACGCAAACATTTAAAAACAAGGGGATAAGGATTTTCTCTCATAAAGAAAAAGGCAATGAGGGGATTGATGACAAGGGCCACAAAAGCCATAGTTGCAATCAAGAGTCCTAGCAAAATTCCGTAGTTAGCAAGGCTGGTAATTCCTTTATCAGAGATGGTCTTGAAGACCAAGCCCATAATTCCGAAAGGTGCCAAATTGATAATCCACTCTACAATCTTGGAAGTTACACCAGCCATGGTTTTGAGCAATTCCTTGCTGTTTTTGCTAGCTTCTCTCATAGCAAGTCCAAAGACAACAGCCCAGGATAGGATCCCGATATAATTAGCTTGGACGATGGCATTGAGGGGATTGTCCACGAGATTCAGTAGGAGGTTGCTGAGAACTTGACCGATGCCGTCTGGTGGGGCAATCTCTGTGCTCGCACTGCTGAGAGTAATCTGGACGGGGAAGAGAAAACTAGCCAGTACAGCAACCAAGGCAGCAGCAAAGGTACCGAGTAGATAGAGAAAAATAACGGTCTTCATATTGGTATCTTGCCCTTTTTGATGTTGTGAGAGGGCATTTGCGACGAGGGTAAAGACCAAGACAGGAGCGATGGCTTTCAGACCCCCAACGAATAGGTCACCGAGAATGCCGAGCCCTGACAGACTAGGGAAAAGTAGCCCTAGAGAGGCTCCCAGAAGCATGCCGATTAGGATACGTTTGATGAGGCTGGCCTTGTTCCAGGCTCGAATGATTTTTTTCATAATAGTCTCCTTCAAAATGTATTGTTTATGATTATAGTATAAATATGCCGTTGAGGCAAGTCTTTTTTTGAGTTTGGGAGAATATCGGAATATTTATGAGGGATTTGAACGGGATGATTTGTGGTATAATACTAAAAAGGAGTTTTGTATGCAAGAATTTTTTCAACGTTATCTTGATAAATTGGATGTAACAACTGTATTAGAGAATCTCTTGACCAAGCTGATTTCTCTTTTAATTTTGTTTCTGTTATTTTATATAGCTAAAAAGATGCTTCATGCGACTGTACGAAAGATTGTCAAGCCCTCACTTAAATTCTCAAATCGGGATGCAGGAAGACAAAAGACCATCTCTCGTTTGCTTGAGAATATCTTTAACTACACCCTTTATTTCTTTTTAATTTACTGTATCTTGTCTATTTTGGGCTTGCCAGTTTCCAGCCTCCTTGCTGGGGCAGGAATTGCTGGGGTTGCCATTGGGATGGGAGCTCAAGGCTTTTTATCCGATGTCATCAACGGCTTTTTCATCCTCTTTGAACGCCAGCTCGATGTGGGCGACGAAGTGGTCCTCACAAATGGTCCTATTACCGTATCTGGAAAGGTTGTCAGTGTAGGAATCCGTACGACCCAACTTCGCAGTGATGACCAAGCCCTTCACTTTGTTCCCAACCGAAATATCACTGTTGTCAGCAACTTCTCTCGTACAGAGTAGGTCTGCTATTTTGGCAGATTTGTGGTACAATAGAAAGAGTTTGGTAAAGGAGAGAGTATGCTATTTGTAGAGAAAAAACTAGGTCATGATTGTACCTGGATAGACCTTGATGTGGACAAGATTAAAAACATGGAAGATCTTTCTGACATCTATGGATTGGACAAGGAAACCATCGAGTATGCTCTGGATAGAAATGAACGAGCCCACATGGATTATAACCGTGAAACGGGGACGGTAACCTTCATTTACAATGTTCTTGATTTAGAAAAAGACAAAGAATATTATGAAGCGATTCCGATGACCTTTATCGTTGAAAAACAACGGCTGATCACCATCAGCAATCACAAGAATACTTATGTGATTAAACGTATGGCGACCTATCTTGAAAGCCATGAAATTATTTCCATCTACAAATTTCTTTTTGCCAGTTTAGAGATTATTAGTAATGCTTATTATCCAGTTATTGAAGAGATGGATAAAAGTAAGGATGAAATCAGTGCACTTCTTCGTCAAAAAACAACTAAAAAAAATCTTTTTGCCCTCTCTGACTTGGAAACTGGTATGGTTTACCTGACAGCTGCTGCCAAACAAAATCGTCTTCTCTTGGAACATATCCAAGGGCATGCTCTTTATCGCAATCTTAATGAGGTAGAAAGAGAGCAGTTTGATGATGCTATGATTGAAGCGCATCAGTTGGTTTCGATGACAGACTTGATTTCTCAAGTTTTGCAACAACTCTCAGCCTCTTACAACAACATCCTAAATAATAATTTGAATGATAATTTGACAACTTTGACAATTATCTCAGTCTTGCTGGCTATCCTTGCGGTTATTACAGGATTCTTCGGAATGAATGTCCCTTTACCGTTTACAGATGAACCGAATGCTTGGATTTATATTTTGATAGCTAGTCTAATTTTATGGGCAGTCTTAGCCCAATGTTTAAAGAAAATTGCTAGAAATTAAAAAGAAAAGGAGCCAGAATGGCAATTGAAAACTATATGCCAGATTTTGCTGTGGGGGCAGTCTATGATCTGACAGTCCCAAGCCTGCAGGCGCAGGGAATCAAGGCTGTTTTGGTCGATTTGGACAATACCCTCATTGCTTGGAATAACCCTGATGGAACGCCAGAGATGAAGCAATGGCTACATGACCTCCGTGACGCAGGTATCCGCATCATCGTGGTCTCAAATAATACCAAAAAACGGGTTCAACGAGCAGTTGAAAAATTTGGGATTGATTACGTTTATTGGGCCTTGAAGCCCTTCACATTTGGGATTGACCGTGCCATGAAGGAATTTCACTACGAAAAAAATGAAGTGGTCATGGTCGGCGATCAACTTATGACAGATATACGAGCGGCTCATCGTGCAGGCATTCGCTCAATCTTGGTCAAACCCTTGGTCCAACACGACTCGATCAAAACGCAAATCAACCGAGCTCGTGAGCGCCGTGTCATGCGAAAAATAACGGAAAAGTACGGACCAATTACATATAAAAAAGGAATTTAACTATGGAAGAAATTCTCTGTATTGGTTGTGGAGCAACCATTCAGACGACAGACAAGGCTGGTCTTGGTTTCACTCCCCAATCAGCACTCGAAAAAGGTTTGGAGACTGGCGAAGTCTATTGCCAACGTTGTTTCCGTCTCCGCCACTACAATGAAATCACGGATGTCCAGTTGACAGATGATGACTTCCTCAAGCTCTTGCACGAGGTGGGAGACAGTGATGCCTTGGTGGTCAATGTCATTGATATCTTTGACTTTAATGGCTCTGTCATCCCAGGTTTGTCACGTTTTGTGTCGGGCAATGATGTCCTCTTGGTTGGAAATAAAAAAAATATCCTGCCCAAGTCTGTTAAACCGAGCAAGATTAGCCAGTGGCTCATGGAACGTGCCCACGAAGAAGGTCTTCGCCCCGTGGATGTCGTTCTCACTTCAGCCCAAAACAAGCATGCTATCAAGGAAGTCATTGACAAGATTGAACACTACCGCAAGGGCCGTGATGTATACGTAGTTGGGGTGACCAACGTTGGAAAGTCAACCCTTATCAACGCTATTATCCAAGAAATCACAGGTGACCAGAATGTCATCACGACTTCGCGCTTTCCAGGGACGACCTTGGACAAGATTGAGATTCCGCTTGACGACGGATCTTATATCTATGATACGCCGGGAATTATTCACCGCCACCAGATGGCCCACTACTTGACAGCCAAAAACCTCAAGTATGTCAGCCCTAAAAAGGAAATCAAGCCTAAAACCTATCAGCTAAACCCTGAGCAAACCCTGTTTCTAGGTGGTTTGGGACGATTTGACTTCATTGCAGGAGAAAAGCAAGGTTTTACTGCCTTCTTTGACAATGAACTTAAACTCCACCGTACCAAGCTAGAAGGTGCTAGTGCTTTCTATGACAAGCACTTAGGAACCCTTTTGACGCCACCAAATAGCAAGGAAAAAGAGGACTTTCCAAAACTAGTCCAGCATGTATTTACCATCAAGGACAAAACAGACCTAGTCATCTCAGGACTCGGCTGGATCCGAGTAACAGACACTGCCAAAGTCGCCGTCTGGGCACCAGAAGGCGTCGCCGTCGTCACACGAAAAGCAATTATTTAAACACAGAAAGGAAAGGGTTGTCTTTATTAAGGCGAGCGTTGCGAGCCCGTAGAGAATACTTTTCGCCGTGGTGTTAGTTGGTACAAGTGATTGTACCAACTGCGGAAAATTTGAGACCTTAGGCTCAAATTTTAGTCATGAAAGTTCGAAGGACTTTGCTGACGTCCGTCACCACTTTAGAAAAGTATAAAAAGAAACTCTTTTTAAGAAATTATGTCATTAACATCGAAACAACGTGCCTTCCTCAACAGCCAGGCACACACCCTCAAACCCATCATTCAAATCGGGAAAAATGGACTTAACGACCAAATCAAAACCAGCGTCCGTCAAGCTCTTGACGCTCGCGAATTGATCAAGGTTACTCTCTTACAAAACACAGACGAAAACATCCACGAAGTAGCTGAAATCTTGGAAGAAGAAATCGGTGTGGATACAGTCCAAAAAATCGGACGCATCTTGATTTTGTTTAAGCAATCCAGCAAGAAAGAAAATCGCAAGATTTCTAAAAAAGTCAAAGAAATCTAAAACCCTACTCCAAACAACTGTTTTTACAGAGAATTAAAGGAAGACGAGCCTATGGCAATCGAATTATTGACTCCCTTTACCAAGGTAGAGTTGGAGCCAGAAATCAAGGAGAAAAAACGCAAACAAGTCGGGATTTTAGGGGGAAATTTTAACCCTGTTCACAATGCCCATCTGATTGTTGCGGACCAAGTGCGACAACAGTTGGGACTGGACCAGGTCTTGCTCATGCCCGAATACCAACCTCCTCACGTAGATAAAAAGGAAACCATCCCTGAGCACCACCGCCTCAAGATGCTTGAGTTGGCGATTGAGGGGATTGAAGGACTAGCCATTGAAACCATTGAGTTAGAGCGCAAGGGTATTTCCTACACCTACGACACCATGAAACTTCTAACTGAGAAGAATCCAGATACGGATTATTACTTCATTATCGGGGCTGATATGGTGGACTATCTGCCTAAGTGGTACCGAATTGATGAGCTGGTCGACATGGTTCAGTTTGTTGGAGTTCAGCGCCCACGCTACAAGGCAGGGACTTCCTATCCAGTTATCTGGGTGGATGTGCCTCTCATGGACATCTCGTCCAGCATGGTGCGTGACTTCATTGCCCAAGGTCGGAAGCCTAACTTTCTCCTACCTCAGCCAGTGCTAGACTACATCGAGAAGGAGGAGCTTTACTGATGGCATACCAAGACTATATCAACTGTTCCCGTGAGGTTTTGTTGGAAAAAATGGCAGAGCTTCTGCCTGAGAAACGCTTAACCCATTGTCTTGGTGTAGAGCGTGCAGCTATAGAGTTAGCCGAGAGATTTGGAGTCGATACCGAGAAAGCTGGTTTAGCAGGCCTTCTTCATGATTATGCTAAAAAACTGTCAGATCAGGAATTTCTAGACTTGATTGACCGTTATCAGCTAGACCCTGACCTCAAAAACTGGGGCAATAATGTCTGGCATGGGATGGTTGGCATCTACAAGATTCAGGAAGATTTGGATTTGCATGATTCTGAAATCCTGCGAGCTATTGAAATCCATACGGTCGGAGCTGGTCAGATGACTGATCTTGATAAGGTTATCTACGTCGCAGACTACATTGAGCACAATCGTGCCTTTCCTGGAGTGGAACAGGCGCGTGAAATTGCTGAGCTATCGCTCAATAAGGCAGTGGCCTACGAAACAGCGCGAACTGTGGAACATTTGGCTCATCAGGGATTCCCCATCTATCCCCAAACCCTTGAAACCTATAACGCCTTTGTACACTATTTGAAAGAGGACTAAATGAACGAAAAAGAATTACTAGAACTAGTCGTGAAAGCGGCTGATGAGAAACGTGCGGAGGATATCCTTGCACTTGACGTACAAGATTTGACCAGCGTGACGGACTACTTTGTCATCACGAGCTCTATGAATAGTCGTCAGTTGGACGCTATTGCTGATAACATTCGTGAAAAAGTAGCGGAAGCAGGCTTTAAAGGCAGCCATGTTGAAGGCGATGCAGCTGGAGGCTGGGTTTTGTTGGACCTCGGTGGTGTCGTTGTGCATATCTTCTCAGAAGAAATGCGTGCCCACTATAACCTAGAAAAACTCTGGCATGAGGCGGAGTCAGTAGATTTATCTGAAACTTTATAGTCTTTTCCTTTATCTTTTATTACGGCGTTAACTCATTTTGCCTAACTCTAGTTATGCCTGCAATTCGTTGCCTAGTACTAAAAGCAAATGAAAAGACTATAGCGTTACAATTGAACTCAGTTGCAGTCAACTGGGTTTATTTGCTTATTTTAGAAAAAATTGATAGAAAGGTGAGAGCGTTGTGTTTTGTTCATCTCGAAACTGAACACGAGCTAAAAGCTGCGAGAAAAAGATAAACTTCCTTTGTATCTGACGATACAGCAGAAAGTTTCCTATTTTCTCCCTGCTTTTAACGCTCTTTGTATCTTAATTATGGCGACTTATGAAACCTTTGCGGCTGTTTACGATGCTGTGATGGATGATAGTTTATACGATAAATGGACGGATTTTTCTCTACGTCATTTGCCTAAGACCAAGGAGAGAAAGAAGCTTTTGGAATTGGCTTGTGGGACAGGTATCCAGTCTGTGCGCTTTTCTCAAGCAGGCTTTGATGTAACTGGACTTGATTTGAGCGCGGATATGTTGAAGATTGCGGAGAAGAGAGCTGCTTCAGCCAAGCAAAAGATTGATTTTATTGAAGGCAATATGCTGGATTTATCCAAGGCTGGTAAATATGATTTTGTGACTTGTTACTCGGACTCTATCTGCTACATGCAGGATGAGGTCGAGGTAGGAGACGTCTTTAAGGAAGTGTATAGTACCCTCAATGAAGATGGAGTTTTCATCTTTGATGTGCATTCGACCTACCAGACAGACGAAGTATTCCCTGGCTATTCCTACCATGAAAATGCGGAAGATTTCGCTATGCTTTGGGACACCTATGAGGACGAAGCTCCTCACTCCATCGTGCATGAGTTGACTTTCTTTGTCAAGGAGGCTGACGGTTCCTTTAGTCGTCACGATGAAGTGCATGAGGAGCGGACCTATGAGGTCCTGACCTATGATATTTTGCTGGAACAGGCCGGTTTCAAGTCCTTCAAACTCTATGCGGACTTTGAGGACAAGGAGCCAACAGAAACCAGCACCCGTTGGTTTTTTGTCGCGCAGAAGTAGGAGAAAAATATTGGGAAAAAATGAAAGTGTTTGGTTTATAATAATTTGCTCATATTTTATTTTTTATCTTATCAAACTTGTTGCTGGCAACTCTGAAGTTATTTCTAAAAATAATGTTTTTAATTCTCTTAAGAACAAAATGAAATCAATTTTTCAAAGTGATACTATAAATTTGAAAAATAATTTGGAGTTTAAAAATATTAAAAAAAATTTTAGAACTTTATTCATAATGTTATTGGGATTTATAATGTTGATAATTTTTATCCCACTCTTATTAATTTTGCAAATTTTAAAGTGGCCAATTATATTTTTAAACAAGATAATTTCTATAGAAAAAGATGAAGGGTTTGAATTTTTTAAATATATTATCTTGCCCCTCATTTTAGGAGTCATATTTGTC